>CAJAYZ010000706.1 GCA_903949225.1 uncultured Planctomycetaceae bacterium | reverse complement strand
CGACGAGGTCCATGTTCACGACCTCCAGGCGACGGTCCTCCACTGTCTGGGGCACGACCACGAGCGGCTCACGTTCCGGCACGCCGGGCGCGACTTCCGCCTCACCGATGTGCATGGCCGCGTGGTGAACGCTATCCTGTCGTGACTTGCCGCCCGCCCGTTTTGGCGGCGCGGTGTCTCGAACAGGGGGGCTCTCCATGCGACGGTTGCTATTGGCTTGCTGCGTTGTGTCCGTCTTCGTGCTTCCGTTGAAGGCCGCCGATCCGTGGCTCGAGGTCGCCGGTGGCGACGGGCCTGGAAAGGGGAAGAAGGTCGTTCTTGTCAGCGGCGACGAGGAGTACCGCAGCGAGGAGGCCCTCCCGCAGCTGGCGAAGATCCTCGCCCGCCACCACGGCTTCGATTGCACCGTCGTGTTCGCGATCGACCCGGCCACCGGCCAGATCAACCCCAACACCAACGACAACATCCCCGGCCTCGAGAAGCTCGGGAATGCTGACCTGATGGTGATCGCCACCCGGTTTCGCAACCTCCCCGACGAGCAGATGAAGCACGTCGACGCGTTTCTGAAGGCAGGCAAGCCAGTGGTGGCGATGCGGACGGCAACGCACGCCTTCAACATCCCCGAAGGGCGCACCTACCGCCGCTGGAGTTGGGATAACGGTGGCGAGGGCTTCGCGCAGGGCTTCGGCCGGCAGGTGCTCGGCGAGACCTGGATCAGCCATCACGGCGGCCACGGCAGCGAGAGCACGCGCGGGCTTTTGGCCCCCGACGCCAAGGATCACCCCATCCTCCGCGGCATCAAGGATGGCGAGATCTGGGGGCCGACCGACGTCTACGGTGTCCGCCTCCCGCTCCCGGGCGACTCCAAGCCGCTCGTCCTCGGGGCAGTCCTGGCCGGCATGAAGCCCGATTCGCCGCCGGTGACGGGGGAAAAGAACGAGCCGATGATGCCGGTGGCCTGGACGAAGAGCTATTCCGTCGACGGGGGCCCCAAGGGACGTTCGTTCACGACGACGATGGGGGCCGCCACCGACATGACCGCCGAGGGGACAAGGCGGATGCTCGTCAACGCCTGCTACTGGGCGGCGGGCCTCGAGGCGAAGATTCCGGAGACGTCGAAGGTCGACATCGTCGGCGCCTTCGAGCCGACGCCGTTCGGCTTCAATGGCGCGAAGAAGGGGCTCACCCCCGCCGATTACCGCTAGGAGGTTTTCCATGGCCAATCACCCCCACGATCCGCGCGCCCTCGGCCACCTGACCGCGTCGGCCCGCTATCACGACTACCGCTACGCCTCCAATCCCATCGCCGAGGGCGGCACCGGCGAGGTGCCGCTGGCCCGGTTTGATGCCGAGCTTCACGAGCGGGGCGGCTCGCGCGTGCTGCCGCTCGACAATTCGGCCATTCTCGGCTGTGCCGGCCCGGCCACGAGCCCGGGCCTGTGCGCGAGCTTCGTTCGAGTCCGGGCCGGCGAGGCGGTGCTCACCGATGCCAACGCCACGAGCCACCTGTTCTTCGTGATGCGCGGGAGCGGAGCGAGCAGCCCCGCCGAGGGGGCGACGGACCAGACCACGATCCCATGGAAGGCCGGAGACCTCTTCACCCTCCCGGCCCGCAGTCGCATGCTCCACGAGGCGAGCGAGGACGCGGCCCTCTACTGGGTGAACGACGAGCCGCTCCTCCGCTACCTCGGCGCCGAGGCGACGCAGCGGCAGTTCACGCCGACGCTCTACGCCAGAGAGGCGATCCTCGAGGCCCTCGACGGGGTGCTCCGTGATCCCTCGAGCGCCACGGCCAACCGGCTCAGCGTGCTCCTCGGCAACCGACTCTTTCCCCACACGATGACCGTCACGCACGTCATCTGGGCGATGTTCGGGCTGCTGCCGGTGGGCGCCCTCCAGGCCCCGCACCGGCACCAATCGGTGGCCCTCGACCTCGTCGTCGACGCCCGCCCGGGCTGCTATACGATGGTCGGGCGGACGCTCGACCGCGACGGCAGCATCAAGGACGGCATCCGCGTCGACTGGAAGCCCCATTCGGCCTTCGTCACGCCGCCGGGCCTGTGGCACTCCCACCACAACGAGTCGGGCCAGCCAGCCCACATCCTCCCGATCCAGGATGCCGGCCTCCACACCTTCCTGCGGACGCTCAACATCCTCTTCACGCGGCGTACGAAGGACGGCGGCCACGACGTCATCGACCGGGCCGGCTGAGGGATGCTCCGGCGGGGCGGGGCTTTGACAGTTCTCCCCGTGTGACGAGGCCAAAAACAGCGGGGGCATGGTGACTGGCCACCATGCCCCCGATCGTTTCATGCCGTGCTGATCAGAGCTGTCCGATCACTGGACGATCGTCAGGCCGCGGGCACCGCTCGTGTTGTACTTCGTCGTCACGTTGGACCCGAAGGCCGTCTTGATCACCGACGAGCCGGTGCAGGTGCCGGTGCCGAAGACGCCGTTCGTGGCGAAGGCCACCGAGTTGAACTGCCCGCTCCCTGTGCCACCGATCGTGGCTCCGGTGGCCGAGACGATCGAGATCCCCGACGTAGCCTGGCTGACCGCGTTGCCCCGGACGGTCGTCCCGCTCGAGGCCCCGGTGATGTAGATCCCGGCGGTCGTCGATGCGTTGCCGGTGAGGACGTTCCCCTGACCGGCGATGCCGAAGGTGATGCCGGTGCCGGCGAGGTAGGCGCCCTGGACGTTGCCGATGAAGGTCGAGCTGGTGATGACCGTCGAGGCGAGCGCCCCGGTTGCCCGCAGGCCGATCGCACTGTTGCTGACGTTGATCGCCGTGACCGTCGTCCCGGCGGCAGCGGTGAGGTTCAGGCCGGCTCCGCTGAAGTTCTGGAACGTGACGCCGTTGATCGAGCTGTTGGCGGCCGTGTTCGAGAACGACAGACCGTTGGCGCCGGTGCCAGCGGCAGAGCCGTTGAGGGTCAGCTGGCTCTTGCCGATCACCGCCAGCGGCACGGTCACCGTCGGGAGTGGCGAGGCGAGGTTGATCGTCGCCGGGGCAGTGTAGGTGATCTGCGACGGGGCCTTGAGGGAGTTGACCATCTGGAGCGTGTCGCGGAGCGAGCCGGTGCCGGAGTCGGCGGAGCTTGTCAGCGTCCACTGGATCCTCTTGCCGGTCGGGACGGTGACGCCGCCGGGGGCGACGATCGTGCCGCCGTTGGCCGTCACGATGCCGCCGGTGACCCCGGTGAAGTTGATCGTGCTGGTCGTCTGGATCTTCGGTGCAGGGGTGCCGGCAGGACCGATGTTGACGTTGCCGCCATTGAGGGTGCTGATCGCGATCGGACCCTGAGTCGACACCTGCGCGACCCTGAGGAGGCCGTTGTTGACGACCGTCAGGGGCGCCCCGGTGGCGGCGAGATTCGCCGACAGGGTGCCCAGCGCGTTGCCGGCGTTGCCGAGCGTGACGCCGCCGAGGGTCGTGGCCACATCGAACGAGGTCGTGGTCGCCGCTTGCGTCTGCGTCACGGCGCCCCCGGCGCGGAGCGTGAAGGCCCCGGCGGCGATCGTCGACAGGCTGACCGCGTTCTTGTCGGTGAACGAGGCGGGCTGCGTGCCTGAGGTGATCTGCAGCGAGCTGACGTCGTTGCCGGCGTTCGTGAGCGTGACCGCACCGGCGACCGTCGCGACGGCGATGCCTGAGGCGGTGATCGGGGCGGTCTGGGTGACGGCCCCCACCGTGGCGAGGGTGAACTGTCCGGCGGTCACCCCGGCGATCGAGATGTCGTTCTTGTCGACGACCGTCACGTTCCGGGTGGCGTTGCTCACCTTCAGCGAGGCGAAATCGTTGTTGTTGTTATTGAGGGTGATCGCCCCGGCCGTGTTGGTGATCGTGGACGGCCCGGTGACGACGATCGGCCCGGTCTGCGTCATCGCGCCGGCCGTGCTGAGCGTCAGGTCGCCGGCCTTCATGCCGCCGATGACGACGCCGTTCTTGTCGGTGAAGTAGACCACCCGCGGGCCGTTGTCGATCGTCAGCGTGCCGACGTCGTTGTTGGCATTGAAGAGGATCATGTTGCCGAAGTTCTTCGTCGTCGAGTTGGCCGTGAGGCTCGTGGCGACGATCGCTCCGCTCTGGGTGAGATGGTCACCGACCGTGAGGGCGACCGCACCGCCGGTGATGCCGGCGATCGCGAGGTCGTCGACGTCGGTCAGCGTCACCGCCCGGGTGCCGTTGGTGACCGTGACGGTATCGAAGTCGTTCTTGGCATTGGCCAGTGCAATGGCGCCGCCGGTGGAGGTCGCGGTGAGCGTCTTGGCGGTGAGCACACCCGGGAGCGTGATCGCCCCGCCGGAGGAGAGCGTCAGCGTCTCGCCGGAGAGCGGGTTGGTCGTGCCGCCGGTGATGGCGCCGGCCGCCGTCACGCTCGTCGTGCCGCCGAGGGCCGGGGCGTTCTCGGCGGAGCCGGTGCCGACGAAGGTCACCGCGCCTGTGAGGGCCGTCAGGTCGATCGACTGCTTCGTGCCGGTCGTCACCAGCGGCCCGTTGACCGTGATCGAGTCGGCCGTGATCTTGATCGTGCCGGTCGAGGCGAAGTTGCCGAACGTCACCGCCTGACCAGGCTTGTTGATCGTCAGATTGCCGTCGACGGCGATCGTGTCGGGCACGTTGGCGGGATCGTAGGTCGGCGGCGTGAGGGTGTTGTAGGAGAGCACCTGGGCGCTGATCACCGCCGGTGGGACGAGCACGAACGTGCCGTTGGTGGCGTCGAGGGTGACGAGGTTCGTGGCGGTCAGGTTGCCGACTACGTTGACGTCGCCGACAACGCTCGAGAGGACGATGTTCGAGTTCGTCCCGGAGGCGGTGATCGGCCCGGCCGCGAACGTGCCGAAGTTCGTGTAGATGAAGTCCTTGACGGCCGTGCCGGTCACGGTGTCGACGTCGTTGAGCCCGTCGGTGAGCCTCACCCCGCCGGTCGTGGAGACGGCGTTCAGCGAGGTACCGGTGAGCGGTGCAGTTTGGGTGACGTCGCCCACCGCGGTGATCGCGAGCTTCCCGCCGTCGAGCCCGGCCAAGACGAGGTTGCCTGCCGAGTCGTTGAAGCTGATGTCCGCGGTGCCGTTGCTCGCCTTGAAGGTGTTGGCCTTGTTGCCGGCGTTGGTGAGCGTGATCGGGCCGTTGCCGGCGCCGTTGACAATCAAGTCCGTGGACTGGATGGCGCCCGACTGGGTCAGGCCACCGGCGACGGTGAGCGTGACCGAACCGCCGTCGATGAACGCGACGTTGAGATCGCCGATCGTGTCCTTGATAGACACCGGAGCGACGAGGCCGTTGGCGATGGCGACACTGCCGAGTTCGTTGTCCTGCGTGTCGAGCGTGATCGGGTCGACGCCCGACCCTTGGACGGTGAGGTTCGCGGCCGCGATCGGGGCCGACTGCGTCACGGCCCCGGCTGCCTTGATCCAGAGGAGGCCGGCGTTCGACTTCGTCAGCACGAGGCCGCCGGTGGCATCCTGGAACACGACCGAGCCGGAGGGGTTGACCGCCCCGAAGGAGTCGACGTTGTTCGTCTGCGTGTCGAGCGTGATCGCCGCGCCGTTGCCGGTGACGGTGAGGGCGGTGGCGTTGATGAAGCCCGACTGCGTCAGCGGGCCATCGACGACGATGTTCACGGGGCCGCCCTGGATGAAGGCGATGTCGAGCGAGCCTTCGGCGTCCTTGATCCCGACGCCGCCACTGCCGTTGCTGGCGGCGAAGGTGCCGATGGCATTGGGCTGCGTGTCGAGCGCGATCGCGTCCTTGAAGTTGCCCTGGACGGTGAGCCGGGGGGCCCGGATCGCCCCCGACTGGGTGACCGGGCCGGCGGCCGTGATCACCATGCTCCCGACGTTGCTGGCGAGCATGTCGAGGGAGCCGCTGGTGTCCTTGACGACGACGCTGCCGGGGCCGTTGGGG
>CAJAYZ010000705.1 GCA_903949225.1 uncultured Planctomycetaceae bacterium | reverse complement strand
GGATCATCGATCGCCATTCCGAATCGCGCCGGCAGCCGGAAACGGACCCGCGGCTCGGCCTGGAGCGACGCTCGACGATGGTAAGCGTCCCGAACACCAGCGACAAGATCCCACCGAGGTGCGTCGGATCGATTTCGGGGATCGCGTAGAGCTCGGCTACCTGCTGGGAGGTGAGCGGCTGGTCGAAGATCCGCAGGTTCTGGATCTGCCCGTTGAAGTGGATCGCCCCGGTCTCCTGCGCATAAAAACCCTTTCCCGCCCAGAACGCATTTGAGGGGGGCGTCACAGAGGAGAAGAAGTCCTTCGATGATGAATTGCCGAAGTGGTTGTAGTGGCGGTCGGTCGTCTCGATACCGGCGAGATAACCGGTGTTCCCGGTGCCACCGACGACCGCGACGAACGTTTGCCATGCCCCCGGAGTGATGTCGTGCGACGATCTAAAACTGAAGGTCGGCAGGCGGCCGCGACTGCCAGCACCGCAAGGCGGGGCATCGCAGAAACCGCGATCGGTCGGCTGCCCGACACTCGCAGGCCGTTGGCGGGCACGCGATGTCTGCGGCGAAATCCATTGGGGAAATCGGCGAAATGGATCTGCGTGGAAGGGCTTTCGTGGGGTGGCGCCGGCAGTTCGAATGCGTTGGCCGGTGTGGTCAACGGATGGAGTGACGGGTCGTGCTGGGAGTCGACGCCGAGGCGAGCCTTGGACGCTCAACGAAACGAGTCGTTGAGGACTCAAACCATCAAGGCGGCGACCGCGTCCGGGGTAGCTCTCCGGGCCTTTGACGATGTGGGCTCCGATCGCGATCTCGCCAAGGCGCCTCGGGGATCGCCAGGCAAAAAGGGAAAGCAGGACCGGTGCAAGCTGGCGGAACGGGGCAGTGGATTCGCGGCTCACGGCGGCGAAAACCGGCCACGCCCGAAGCGGGGGTGGAGGGTAGAATGGTTGTTCCAAGCTTGGCAGGAGGTGCCGTGACGATTCACCCTTTTCGACATCCGTGGGCCCTGGCTGCCGTTGTGGTCGGTGCGTTGCTGTGTGCCATCGCGGCAGAACAGTCCGCCGCCGCTGACCCCATCGACTTTTCCCGCGACATCCAGCCGCTCCTCGCCCGCCGCTGCCTCTCCTGCCACGGCCCCGACACGCAGGAAGGGGGCCTCCGCCTCGACTCCGCCGACGGGGCAACCAGTGAGCTTCCCTCCGGGGGCCGGGCGATCGTTCCGGGACAGAGAGAGACGAGCCTGATCCTCGAGCGGATCGTCTCCACCGACCCCGACCTGCAAATGCCCCCCGAAGGTCCGCGGCTCACCCCGGCCCAGGTGGCGTCGCTGCGTGATTGGATCGCCGCGGGGGCCGAATGGAAGGAACACTGGGCCTTCCGCGCGCCGGGCCGGCCGCCGGTGCCGGCAATTGATCCGGCGGCCGTCCCCAACGACGGCGTCGCGCCGACGCCGATCGACGCGTTCGTACTCGAGGGGCTCGCCAAGAAGGGGCTCACTGCTCCGGCGCTCGCCGACAGGCAGACACTGCTGCGGCGCGCGACCTACGACCTCACCGGCCTGCCGCCGAGCGAGGCCGACATGAACGCCTTTCTCGCCGACGAGGCACCGGGGGCGTGGGAGCGCGCTGTCGATCGGCTCCTCGCTTCGCCGCACTACGGTGAGAAGTGGGGGCGGCACTGGCTCGATCTGGTGCGCTATGCCGAGACGAACTCCTTCGAGCGCGACGGTGACAAGCCCCATGCCTGGCGCTACCGCGATTACGTCATCCGGTCCTTCAATGTCGACACGCCGTTCGATCGCTTCACGCTCCAGCAGCTCGCCGGCGACGAGATCCCCAATCCTTCCCCCGACGATTTTGTCGCCACCGGCTACCACCGGCTCGGGCTCTGGGACGACGAGCCGGCCGACCGGCTCCAGGCGCGCTACGACTGGCTCGACGATCTCGTCGCCACCACCGGCCAGACGTTCCTCGGGCTGACCGTCAACTGCGCCCGCTGCCACGATCACAAGATCGACCCGATACCGCAGAAGGACTACTACAGCCTGCTGTCGTTCTTCATGAATGTCACGCCGATGGGCAATGGCGGCGATCAAATCGAGCGGCCGCTGTTCGCCGATGCCGCGGCCAAGGCCGCCTACGACTCGGCCGTGGCCGATCTCGCGAAGCGTCGCGACGCCGCTCAGGCCGAGGTAACAGCGCTCGAGAACCGCTTCCGCGAGGGGTATGAGAAGCGCTCCGCCGACGGCGTGGCGGCCAGCGACCTCGACGACCTTCACTTCCGCTTCTACCGCGACAGCTGGGAGAAGCTCCCCGACTTCGATCAGCTCAAGGCGGAAGAAGAGGGGGACGTGGCGGGGAATCTCCTCGACATCGGTGTGGCGCCGTCCCTGCGGCCGCACGCCTTCGGCTACGTCTTTACCGGTGTTCTCAAGGTGCCCGCCGCCGGTGAGTACACCTTCACCCTCGACTCCGACGACGGCTCGCGGCTCACCCTCGGGGGAAGCACCATCCTCGAATACGACGGCATCCACGGTGTGGGGAATGCACGGACGGCGACGGTGAAGCTCGAGGCCGGCCGCGTCCCCTTCCGCGTCGACTACTTCCAGGGGCCGGTGGGAGACAAAGGGCTCTCCCTCTCCTGGCGACCCGTCGGCGGCGAGTCGAGGCCGCTCTCCACGCTTCCCAGGCCGCGCGGGCGGAAGGCCGCGGCCGAACTCGCTGCCACGATCAAGGCGGAGGGGTCGGCGATCCTCGGTGCCGAGGGCTTTCAGGCCTGGGAGAAGGCGACCGCGACCCTCGAGGCCCTCAAGCGCGAGCAGGTGCCGGTGGAGAAGGCCCTGGTCGTCTCCGAGCACGGGTCCAGTCCCCCCGAGACGTTCGTCCTTTACCGGGGCAATCCGCACGCCGAGACGAAGCCCGAGAACAAGGTCGGCCCTGCGTTCCCGACGATCCTCCGCGCCCCTGCCCCCGAGATCCCCGCTCCGGCGGCCGATGCGAAGAGCAGTGGCCGGCGGACGGCGCTGGCAAAGTGGATCACCTCCCCCTCCAATCCGCTCACGGCGCGGGTCCTTGCCAACCGGGTGTGGCAGTATCACTTCGGCCGCGGCATCGTCCGCTCGGCGAGCAACTTCGGCCTCATAGGGGATCCGCCGACCCACCCGGAGCTCCTCGATTGGCTTGCCGCCGAGCTCGTCGACGGCGGCTGGCGGCTGAAGTCGCTCCACCGCACGATCATGCTCTCGCGCGCCTACCGGGCGAGTTCTGCTGCCAATTCCGAAGCCCTCGCTGTTGATCCGCTCAACGACGCCTTCTGGCGGTTCGACATGCGGCGGCTCACGGCCGAGGAGATCCGCGATTCGATTCATGTCGCAAGCGGCGCCTTCAATCCCAAGATGGAAGGCCCCGGCGTGACGGTCGACATCCCCAAAGAGATCCTCGCGGGCCAGTCGCAGCCGGGGAGCGGCTGGGGGAAGGTGTCGGAGGAAGAGCAGGCGCGGCGCTCTGTCTATATCAAGGTGAAGCGATCGCTCCTCACGCCGATCCTCGCCGACTTCGACATGGCCGACACCGATTCCGCTTGTCCGGTACGCTTCGTGACGACGCAGCCGACGCAGGCCCTGGGGATGATGAACGGGGAGTTCCTCCAGAAGCAGGCGAAGGTGTTGGCCGCGCGGGTGAAGCGCGAGGCTGGGGGCCGCGATGCCAGCGAGGTCGCTGCCGAGATCCGCCGGGCGTATCAGGTGACGCTCGTCCGGGATGCCAGTGACGACGAGGTGGCCCGCGGCGTGGCGCTCATCGACACCCTCGAAGATACCGACGGCGTCGGCCCGGGCCGCGCCCTCGAGCTCTTCTGTCTCATGCTCCTTAATACGAACGAATTCGCCTACCTCGACTGACTGGGGATGAAGCCCATGACGCAGCACCACGATTCCCGCGCCGGCTTCTGCCGTCGCACGCGCCGCGAGTTCTTCTGGGAAGCAGGGGCGTCGTTTACCGGGCTTGCCCTCTCGGGGCTCCTCGACGGCGGCTTCTTCGCCGGGCAGACGCGGGCCGCCGACGGCGTCCAGGCCTGGGCCAATCCGCTGGCCGCGAAGATTCCCCACTTTGCACCCAAGGCGAAGAGCGTGATCTTCCTGTTCATGTATGGCGGTCCGAGCCATGTCGACACCTTCGATTACAAGCCGAAGCTCTACGATCTCGACGGCCAGACGATCGAGGTGAAGACGAAGGGGCGCGGTGGCGAGAAGAGCCAGGGAAGGGTCGTGGGGCCGAAGTGGAAGTTCGCTCCCCACGGGCAGTGCGGGAAGCAGGTCTCGACGCTCTTTCCGCATCTCGCGAAGCATGTCGACGACATCGCCTTCCTCCATTCGATGACGGCCGATTCGCCGATCCATGGCTCGGCGATGCTCCAGATGAACTCCGGCAAGATCCAGTCGGGCTCTCCTTGCCTCGGGTCGTGGGTCAACTATGGGCTCGGGAGCGTCAACGAGAACCTCCCCGGCTTCGTCGTCATGCTCGACCCCACCGGCGGGCCGATCTCCGGCGCCAAGAATTGGTCGAGCGGCTACATGCCGGCGACCTATCAGGGGACGCTGCTCCGCTCGAAGGGGGCGCCGATCCTCGACCTCGCTCCCCCTGACGACATGTCGCTCGAGAGCCAGCGGGCGCTCCTCGACGCCCTCCGCACCGAGAACAGCGCCCATCTTCTCTCGCGCGGCGACAACTCTGAGCTTGCCGCCCGGATCGCCTCCTACGAGCTGGCCTGGAAGATGCAGGAGCATGCCCCGGAGGCGGTCGACCTGGCGCGCGAGACGGTCGAGACGCAGGCCCTCTACGGCCTCGACAATCCCCGCACCGCCGACTTCGGCCGCCGCTGCCTCCTCGCCCGGCGGCTCGTCGAGCGCGGCGTACGTTTCGTGCAGCTCTATTCCGGCGGGGCCCACAACGACGACAACTGGGACGCCCACGGGGATCTCGAGAAGAACCACAACTTCCACGCCGGCAACACCGATCAGCCGATCGCGGCGCTCCTCGAGGATCTCAAGCGATCCGGGCTCCTCGACAGCACGCTCGTGGTCTGGGGGGGCGAGTTCGGCCGGCAGCCGACGGCCGAATATGCCGAGGGGACCGGCCGCGATCACAACGCCTACGGCTTCACGATGTGGATGGC
>CAJAYZ010000704.1 GCA_903949225.1 uncultured Planctomycetaceae bacterium | reverse complement strand
TGCTCACCGAGCATCGGACGATGGTCTTCGCCGCCGATCCGGCCGCGCGGTCGATCGACGTCACGCTCAAACTCGTCGCCGATGCCGGGCCGGTGACCTTTGGCGACACGAAGGAGGGGAGCTTCGCCCTCCGTGTCCGCCCGCAACTCCAGCCGAAGGATTCCAACGGCTCGCAGGGCGCCAGTGGCAAGCTCGTCAATTCCGAGGGCCTCGTCGACGCTGCGGCGTGGGGAAAGCGGGCCCGGTGGGTCGACTACTCCGGCACCGTCGACGGCAAGGCCTACGGGATCGCCATGCTCGATCATCCGTTGAATCTCCGCCATCCGACCTGGTGGCATGCCCGTGAATACGGCCTCTCGGGGGCCAATCCTTTCGGGATCCACGACTTCGCCGGCGCGCCGGAGGGAGCCGGCAACTTCACCATTCCCGAGGGCGAAACGCTCGTCCTCCGCTACCTTGTCGTGTTCCATGCAGGGGATGCCGAGGAGGCGGGGATCGACCGCCGCTGGACGATGTGGACGGAGGAGAAGAGCCGATGACAGCCAGAACGCTTGACGGCAAGGCCCTCGCCGGGCGGATCGAGGACTCGCTCCGCGACGAGGTGGCGACGTTTTCGCGGATGGCGGGGCGCGCGCCGCGGCTGGTCGTGGTGCTCGTCGGCGAGATGGCGGCGAGCGCCTCCTATGTGAAGAGCAAGGCGAGCGCGGCGGCGCGGGTGGGGATCGAGGCGGACGTGGTGCGCGTGCCCGCAACGGCTGACACCGAGGCTCTCGTTGACCTTGTCGGGGCCCTCGCCCGCGACGAGCAGGGGCCGGCCGACGGCATCCTCGTGCAACTGCCCCTGCCGGGGCATGTCGACACGCAGCGGGTGCTCGATGCGGTGCCTGCCGACCGCGACGTCGACGGATTCCATCCGGAGAATGCCGGGCTCCTCTCGCAGGGGCGCCCCCGGTTCGTGCCCTGCACGGCAGCGGGCGTACAGCGGATGCTCATCGACGCCGGTGTCGAAACGGCAGGCAAGCACGCCGTCATCATCGGCCGCAGCGACATCGTAGGCAAACCGCTGGCGCTCCTCCTGGCGTCGCGGGGCACTGGCGGCGACGCCACCGTGACAATTTGCCACAGCCGCTCGGAGAACCTCGCTGCGATCTGCCGGCAGGCTGACATCCTCGTTGCGGCCGTCGGGAAGCCGGGGCTCGTCACGGCCGACATGGTGAAGCCGGGAGCGGCCGTGATCGACGTCGGGATCAATCGGATCGCCGATCCTGCGGCAAAGGGGGGGAGTAGGCTGGTTGGGGATGTTGACTTCGCCCCGGTGGCCGAGGTGGCAGGGGCCATCTCGCCCGTTCCCGGAGGCGTCGGGCCGCTGACGGTGGCGATGCTTCTGGCCAACACGCTGTTGGCGGCTGAGCTCCGGATCGGGCAGGGACCGCGGTAAAAATCCCCCGGTCAACCTCCCTTGAACCGATGGGCGGTGGTAACTACCTTCCCGCCCCGCAGAGCGTCGCTCGATTCGCCGGCTTGCCTGGCTTGCCGCGTTTCCGCCGCCTGCCCCGGAGGATCCTGCCGAATAGCGGTAACCCCTCCACCCCGTTTCTTCCGATCCACAAGAGGCCGCTGGAGGACGTCGTGTCCAACCCAGGCAATGAAACCTTCGCCCCCATGGGGCGTCGGCATGACGGTGATTCAGTGGCAGCGCCAGGTCAACTCCCGGCGCCCCCAGGGCCATCGTCGCGGGGATCAGGAAACAAACCGTCCATGGACTATTTCCTCCGTGCCCTTCGGGACGCCGCCAAGAGTTGGCCGCTCCTGCTGGCGTCGTTCCTCTGCTCGGCTGGCGTTGCCAGCCTGTGGGGCGCGAACATCGCCGCCCTCTTCCCGATCATCGAAGTCACGCTCAACGGCGACTCGCTGCAATCGTGGAACGGCCGGCGGATCGAAGACGCCCGGAAGCGGATCGAGATCAACAAGACCCAGGAGAAGGTGATCAACGAGCAGATCGCTGCCAATCTCCTCTCCCCGGACGAGGCCGCGAAGGCGCGGTCAACCCTCGACACCGTGCTCATGAGCAAGCGGGCCGACGAGGCACTCCTCTATTCCTCCGAGAAACTCGATCCCTGGCTCCACCGCTTCCTTCCCGCCGACCCGTTCACGACGGTGCTGTGGGTGGTGGCGTTCGTGGTCGCCAGTACGTTCCTCAAGCATGCCTTTCTGCTCGTCAGCACGCTCCTCGTGGCGTGGGTGGCGACGAACATCACCCGTGACATCCGCCTGAAGGTGTTCGACAAGGCGCTCGCCGTCGACCGGGCTCAATTCATGCGGCACGGGTCGGCCGGCTTCATGGCCCAGGTCACCGGCACCTCCGAGATGCTCGCCAGCGGAATCACGAGCGTCTTTGGCGGCGCGGTCACCGAACCACTGAAGATCTTCGCCTGTTTGGCGGGGGCGTTCTGCATTTCCTGGCAACTGACGCTCGCCTGCCTCACGCTCGCCCCGGCCGTCGGCTTCATGATGGTGTGGCTCAACCGGCGGATCCGGGCGATTTCGAGGAACATCCTCACGAAGTCGCTCGGCTTCCACCATGTGCTCCTCGAGGCGTTCAATAATGTCCTCACCGTCCAGGCCTATACGATGGAGGAGTTCGAACGGCAGCGCTTCCGCACCTGCACGAAGGACATGCTCAAAACGGGCATGAAGCACACCTTCTACTACGCCCTGGCCAATCCGATCACGGAAGTCCTCGGCATCGGCATGGTGGCGACGTCGATCGCCGTCGGGGCCTGGCTCGTCATCAACCAGCAGACGGAGATCTTCGGGATCACGATGTGCGAGCGGCCGATGACGGTGCCGGGCATCATGGTGTTCTTCGGGATGCTCATCGGTGCCAGCGACCCGGTCCGCAAGCTCTCCGGCGTGTTCACCGGGGTGAACGTCGGCATCGTCGGTGCCCAGGCGCTCTACCCGCTCCTCGACACCCCATCGACGCTCCACGAATCCTCCACGCCGCGCTCGCTCCCCCGTCCGCACCGCGAGATCCGCCTCGAGCGTGTCTCCTTCAGCTACGACGGCATCGACACCGTCCTCGACGACGTCAGTGTCTCGATCAACTTCGGCGAGCGGGTGGCGATCGTCGGCCCCAACGGCGGCGGCAAGAGCACGCTGGTCAACCTCATCTGCCGGTTTTATGACCCGTCGAAGGGGCATGTCTTCATCGACGGCGTGCCGCTCACGGATGTGTCGCTCAAGGACCTCCGCAGCCGGATCGCCCTGGTGACGCAGCAGACGGAACTGTTCAACGAGTCGATCCTTTACAACATCCGCTACGGCCGTTGGGATGCCACCGAAGAGGAGATCTTCGAGGCGGCGAAGAAGGCCCACGCCCATGAGTTCATCAGCGATTTCCCCTCAGGCTACGCCACGATGGTGGGCCCCAACGGCTTCCGCCTCTCCGGTGGCCAGCGACAGCGCATCGCCCTGGCGCGGGCCTTCCTCCGCAACGCCGAGATTCTCGTCCTCGACGAGGCCACCAGCCAGATCGACGTCGAGAGCGAACGGCTCATCCACGAGGCCCTCGCCCGCTACGTCGAGAACCGGACGGTGATCATGATCACCCACCGGGCAAGCACGCTCGAACTAGCCGACTCGATCCTTCAGGTGGAGCACGGCAAGGTGACGAAGCGCCCGGCGAAGCAGGCCCTCGCAGCGGCGTGACGTTCTGCCGGCGAGGGCATTCAGAGGATGGCGCTCCCGGTGGGCCGGCCTGTGGGTGATCCTTCGGCTGGGCCGGCAAAAGTCTCGTCGTTCCTCGGAGGACCTCGTCACTCCTCGAGCGTTCGCCGATCCCCGCCTCGCCTGCTCGCTGTCACAAGAGCGCATCACTCAACGCACTGCAGCGAGGGGTCGCCCGTGCTCCGAGAGCCGGCCTCGCCGGTCAGCGCAGCCCGGAGGGCGAAAGCGCAAGCGGCGCGGAGAGAGCCGAGGCCATGGATGGCCGAGGCGAACGTCCGGCGACGGGGCACGGGCGACCCCGAAGCCGCGTGTACGCCCTACGCCTTCGCCGCTGCCAACCGGGCCTTCCAGCGCGGCGCGTCTTTCGGCTCGAAGCGGGTGATCTCGAAGGTGTCGCGGACGACTTCGCGGACGCGCCGCAGGTCGACGCTGCCGTCGCGGGAGAGGAGCTGCACGAGGAGGTTGCCGATCGCCGTTGCTTCCACCGGGCCAGCAAGGACGGGGCGGTCGGTCGCGTCGGCAATCATCTGGCAGAGCATTCGGTTCTTCACGCCGCCGCCGACGACATGAATCCTGCCGATCCGCCGGCCGACGAGGCCGTCGAGCTCGTCGAGCGTGTGGGCGATCGCCGCCGCCACGCTCTCGAGCGCCGTCCGCACCACCGCCGCGGTCGACTCGGGCACCGGCTGCCCCGTCGCCCGCGCCAGTGCCCGGATCGCCTCCGGCATGTCGGCCGGGGCGACGAGCGACGGATCGTTGGGATCGACGAGCGTCTGGAGGGGGGCCGCTTCGGCGGCCAGTTGCGTGAGCTGGTCCCACGACCACTCCTTCCCCGCCCGCTGCCACGCGGCTCGGCACTGTTGCACGAGCCACAGTCCGCAGACGTTCTTCAGGAGCCGCGTCGTCCCGCCGATGCCCCCTTCGTTGGTGAAGTTTTTCGCTCGGCAGGCCTCGGTCACGAGCGGCCGGTCGAGCTCGGCGCCCACGAGCGCCCAGGTACCGAGGCTCACATAGCACCAATCGGGGCGGGCACTGGGGGGCTCTTGGGCCGGCACGGCGGCGACGGCGCTGGCGGTGTCGTGCGTGCCGGGCACGATCACGCGCACGCCCGAGAGCCCCGTCTCGGCGGCCACCTCTGGGCGGAGGGGCCCCAGGTCAGTGCCCGGCTCGACGATGGCGCCGAAGATCTGCTTCGGGAGCCCGAAGCGATCGAGCATCGGGAAGGCCCAGTCAGCCTTTTGCGGATCGAAGCACTGCGATGTGGACGCGTTGGTGCGTTCGTTGGAGGGGATTCCGGAGAGGAGCCAGTGAACGATGTCGGGGATCATGAGGAGCCGGTCGGCGGCGACGAGCACGCTCGACCCCGACTTCTGCATCGCCAGGAGCTGAAACAGCGAGTTGATCTCCATGAACTGCAGGCCGGTGGCGGCGAACATGTCGGCTCGCGACACCGTCTGCTCGGCGGCGGCGAGCATCCCCCGGGTGCGGGCGTCGCGATAGCAAACGGGATTGGCTAGGAGCGTGCCGTCGGCGGCGAGGAAGGAGAAGTCGACGCCCCAGGTATCGACGCCGACGCTCGACACGCTGCCGCCGTGGCGCGCTGCCGCCATCCGCAGGCCGGTCGTCACTTCCTGCCAAAGACGGACGAGATCCCAGACGAGCTGGCCGCCGAAGGCCACCGGGGCATTCTCGAAGCGGTGGATCTCCTCGAGCTCGAGGAGCCTTCCATCGAACGTCCCGGACACGACCCGGCCCCCTGAGGCACCGAGATCGACCGCCAGTGCCACGCTGCGTGCCATCGGATTGAGTCACTCCTGAATCGGAAGGGGCCGGTGGATCCGGCCCCCGGATGTCGCGGGGCGATATTGTCGGGCTTTCCGGTCGCGGTGGCGAGTCCCGTGGCCCGTCCTGCGGTGCCAGGCCGTTTGGCCCCGGTAAGGCCGGTCGACTTTGCCCTCGCCGGGGCCACGGGG
>CAJAYZ010000703.1 GCA_903949225.1 uncultured Planctomycetaceae bacterium | reverse complement strand
GGGGACCGCTGCCGCGTCCCCTCCCTGGAAGTTGCGCACCGCCTCGTCCCGCTGATGGGCGAGGTTGGCAGCCTGGTCATGGGCCGCTTCGGCACGCTGGGCCGCCACGATCCGGTCGCGGCCCCCCTGCGGCCAGCCGACGACACAGGCCAGACCGTAGAGCGCCAGCAGGCCGAGCAGGAGCCACACTACTGGGGAGCGGGCTCGGCCGGGCTGATCCGCTGGCGACGTGGGGTGGGCGTCGGAAGCGGGGCGGTGTGGCTCGTGCATCGGTGTTCGACCTAGAGGTGGGGGGCAGTGTGCCGAATGCCCGTGATGGTAGAACAGGTCGTGTTTCCGCGGAAGCGGTCCTGGGGGCAAGCGTCCTCCGCAACGAGCCTCCAAACCCCCACTCTCCGGCGATGCACCGCGACCCCTCGCCTGCCGACTCGTGCCAGACCGATTCCGCGACCGGGGCGTGTGCTCCGATTGCCCCGTTGGCTCCGTTGGCTCATGGAGCGGTAGTCGGGAGTACTGCCACCCCTCCGCCGGCCCCGATCGGTGCAGGGCGCTCCGTCTGGTTGCGGGCCAATGGCCGGCCGGGCGTCGTGATCGCCTCTTTGGCCGTGGCGATGGCCTTGGCGCTGCTGCTCCTGGCCCGCCCCTGGAGCCGTCCGGTTGGCGTCGTGACATGGCTCGGTGGCGCCGGGGTGCTCGTGGCCGGAGCCGGCGGGGTAATGCTGACGTCGCGACCACGACTCGTGCTCGAGAAGGAGAGCGTCCGCGTCCATCTCGCCCCGGGGAGGATCGACCCTGTGCCGCTGGAGTTCGTCGAGTGTTTCTTCCTCGGTAGCCGGTTCGAGCCGCCTCCCCCCGGAGACGACTCCACCGGAGGGGCGCGGGTTCGCACGCTCGTGATGCGGATCGCGGAACGGGCCGTCGACCATGCCGCCCGGCCGACGCTTCCCCTTTGGGGCGCGTGGAGCGAGGGATCGGTGACCTTCGACGGCCGGTGGTGTGAGCCGCTCTCGGTCGATCTCGTTCGCCGCCTCAATCGCGACCTTGCGGCAGCCAAACGTTCAGCGCGGGCCCGGAATGAGGCGAGGGGAGAGGCGACGTGATCTGGCGGGGCCTGCTCGTGAGCGTCCGTGACGGCGGCGAGGCGGCCGAGGCGCTGGCTGGCGGGAGCGCGATCATCGACGTCAAGGAACCACTCGCCGGCCCGCTCGGTGCCGCGGCCCCCGCTAGGGTCGCGGCGATCGCTGCGGTAGTTGGCAACTCCGCCCCGTGGACCCTCGCCTGCGGCGAACTCCTCGGTTCCGGCGCCAACGTTGAGGCCGGCAGGCGTCAAGCGCTCGAGTATGTGGCCGATGTCTGCGGGATGCTGGTGGCGGCGCCAGCGCCTGTGGCGGTCAAAGTCGGGCTCTCCGGGGCTGTCGACACCCCCTGGCGCGAAGCCCTCGGACGGATGGCGATGGGGCTTCCTACGGGGACGGGGCTCGTCGCGGTCGCCTATGCCGATTGGCAGCGGTGTCGGGGGCCCGACCCGGAAGCCCTCATTGCCGCGGCAGCGGGCGTCGGATGCCGTGGGGTGCTCGTTGATACGTTCGACAAGTCGGGGCCGGGGCTGTTTGGCCTCGTCGATCGGGCCGTCATCCGCCGCTGGGTGGCGCTGGCCCATGCCGCAGGGCTGCCGATCGCGCTGGCAGGAAAACTCTCGCTCGAGGACGTGACGGCGGCGGTGTCGGTCGGGGCCGATGTCGTCGGGGTGCGGTCGGTGGCCTGCGGGGCGAGGCTACCGGGAGGGGGGGATGGGGATCGACTGGGGACAGTCCAACGGGATCGGGTCGGGCGTGCCGTCGAGCGATTCGCCACGCCGCTCCCGGGGTGCGGGGGGGGAATCCCGGACTGACGCGGCGGCGGCGCCCCGTTTGGTGGCACAGGGGGAGAATCGGGGATATCCTCCGGAAAGCCCTTCCAGCGGCGACCTGTCGCTCGCCGTCGGGCCTACCGACCACTCCTTCCCCAAGGGTTGCATGCACGATGGCCAAGACGCTCGAAGTACGGGTTCCGCACGCCCTCGATCAGGACGAGATCAAACGGCGCCTCGACGAGGCGCTCGTTCGAGCCCGGTCCGACTACGCCGACTCGGTCGGTGAGATCACGGCCCAGTGGGCCGGGGAAGACCGGATGCAGTTCAACCTCGCCGTGGCGGGGATGAAGTTCGACGGATCGCTCGAGATCCTCATCGAGGAACTCCTCGTCAAACTCGAACTCCCCGGGGCCGCGGCGCTGTTCAGTGGACGGATCCGCGAGGGGATCCAGGAGCGCCTCGGCGGCTTGGTCGGCTGATGGAATCGCCCCAAAAGCGGGCCGGTGGGGGCGGTTGTGACGATCGGGCCCGGTCGAGGCGACAGGGCGGGGGATCGGCGGAGAGTCTGCCGATCGAAATGAACGAGAGTGTGACGGCGCAGACGGTGAAACAAGCACGATGATCAAGTCCAGCCTCCTTCGCCTGTCCTCGGCCCCGCGGGCCGCTTCTTCCGCTTTCCACCCGGAGCGATCGGGGCGCAGGCGGGGCGTGACTGAACGGCACGGCCGTCTCCGCTTGGCGATCCTTCTCGCGGCCCTGCAGGTGGGTGGCGGCATCAACCTCCCCGGGCTTTCCCTGCCCGGCGAACCCGCAGCGGCTGTGGCAGAAAACGAGCAACGGCCTGCCGATGATCCCTTCGCCGAAGAGCTCAACCCCTTTCCCCGCGAGGAAAAACCGAAGCCGCGCACAGGCCAGACGCCCCGGGCAACAGGGCCGAAGAAGGAACGCGAGCCCGAGCCGGAGCGCGATCTCGACGAGGAACTGACCAAGCCCGCTCCGCGGAAGCCGATTCCGCGCGGGAACGACGACCAACGGCCGTTGCCCGACCTCGATGACGAGCCTCCGGTCGTGCGGCCGAGGCCGACCGCGAAGCCGATGGCGCCCGGCGCCGACCTGCTCCCGTTCCCCGACGTTGACATGCCGCCACCGGAGGAGGATTCCCCGGCGCGGAAGCTCCTTGCCAAGGCCGACAAGCTCGACCGGAAGGGAAAATACGAAGAGGCGAAAAAGCTGGTCCTCGAGGCGATCGAAGAGGATCCCAAGCTCCCCGTGGCCAGGCTTGCCCTGAGCATCGTCACCCGGCATCTCGGCGACTTCGAGGGCTCGCTCGAGGCTTGTTCCGCCGGCTTGAGGCTCGACCCGATGGACGCGGAACTCTACCTGCGTCGGGGAATTGCCTGGTTCCACCTCGGGCGTCACGGCATCGCACTCGAGGATTTCGAGGATGCCGCGGGCATCGCCTACGACGATCCCCGCCCTGAGCTGTGGCGAGGGCTGACGCTCATGGAGCTCGACAAGCCGCTCGAGGCGATCAGTGCGTATTCGGCGGCGATCCGCCGCGATCGCACCTACGATCTCGCCCATCTCAATCGGGGCTTGGCGTATCTCGCCACGAATGAGCCGGCGAAGGCGGAGTTTGACTTCGACCAAGCGATCCGGCACGACCCGCGCGATGCCCGCGCGTGGTTCAATCGGGGCGTTGCCCAGGCCCGGCAGGCCGAGTATGCCAACGCCGCCGACTCCTACGGCGAGTCGCTGCGGATCGATCCGAAGATGGAGGGGGCACGCCGAAACCTCGAGGCGCTCCGGGGACGGGTCGGCTTGGCCGGCCGACGGGGCGGAGGGCGGGCCTCCTCCACGCCACCGGCCGCGGAACTCGTGCCGGCCGGGCGCCTTCTGGCTCCTCGCTCCGCCGGAAACGGCTGACGAGCTGTTCCAGGCCAGCCACGGCAGCGTCTCCTCCACGCCCATCCGGGCCTGAGATCAGTCCGTTTTCGGACCGACTCGGAGCGTGTTGCCTTCGATCGTCCACGCCAACTCCAGCGGCGCGACGATCCGGTCGAGGAGGGTGTCGCGGTCGACGTCCTTGACCGACAGTCGGACGATCTCCGCCGCCGCGATCCCCTTCCTCCGCAGCCCGTCGCGGTCGAGGGCCAGTTCGAGTTCCATCCGCTTGGCAACCGTCGCCAGGAGTTGGTCGAGCGGGGCGGCCACGTTGAGCGTCCAGGTTGGCATCCCGGCGGCTGGCGGACGACGGGGGTTGCCGGCACGGGGAGGGGGCACGACGGCCGGTCCGCCGCTCGGAGCCCCGACCACGACGGCAGCCTCCCCGCCGGGAATCTCCGGCGGCAACGGGACAATCTCCACGTCGACCCGCGCGGATCGGCCCCGCGCGGTCTCCCAATCGATCCGTCGGTCGAACTGGGCGAGGAGCAGATCGAGTCGCTCCGCCAGCGGAAGCGCCGGCAGATCGGCGGCCGCAAGATGATCGTGGGGAATGTCGTCGAGCCCGGCGAGGTCGATCCCCGCTTCGGCGGCGATCGCCTCGAGAAGGTCGCGTGGCCGGGCCCCGTCTTCCCACGACCAGGGCGCGCGGCGGCCGGCGAGGCGCCGGGGGGCCGGCGGGAGTGCGGAAATCGTCCGCGACCGTTCGGCATCGGAGGCGACGAGCCTGACTGCCGCGCGACCGGGGACGATCCGGATCGAGGTCGGCAGGACCGCACAACTCGCCCCCAGCGGCGTGGCGATCTGCCCGAGCACGTCGACCAGCGGCGCCTCGCGGGCGTCGAGCGTGATCGGCGTGTCCGGATCGAGGCGGCGGTCGAGGATCACCGGCCTCTCCGCCAGGTCCCCCAACCGCCGACAGACCGTCCGAACCGGAACCCCGCTCCAAGAAGCCGTCACCGTGGGGAGGCGCTGCGGCGGACTCCGATCGGATTCCTGCCCGATCGTCGGGGCTGCGGCGAGGATGAGGAACACCATGCCGACGACGGCCGATCGCCACCTCGAAGTGCCGAGGCGGCGACGGCGGCAGGGAGAAATGGCGGGCCGGATCGGTGGCATGAAGGGAGCCCCTTGGAGGCACCTTGGGGGGATACCGGGGACGTTCACGGTCGATCGCGCCCCGACAGATCGCAGTATAGTGACGGGCGTCGGCGGCCTCCGGCGTTGGGCGAGCGTTCACGTCCGCGGACGTGAACCCATCGGGGCGGACAAGTCTGGAGTTCGATCGATGACCATTGGCACGGCCGTCGGAGTGGAATCGACGCCGATTGCGGTCGATGTCGTGATCCTCGGGGCCGGCATCAACGGGGCGGCGCTGGCCAGGGAGCTCGTTCTCAACGGCCTCTCCGTCGTCGTGGTCGATGCCGACGACATCGCCGCCGGGACGACCCGCTGGTCGACGCGGCTGGTTCATGGTGGCTTGCGCTATCTGGAGTATGGGGAGCTGGCGCTGGTGCGCGAGAGTCTCGCCGAGCGCAACCGACTCCTGCGACTCGCGCCCCACCTCGTTCGCCCCCTTGGATTCGTCGTGCCGGTGCAGGGCTGGTTTGGCGGGCTTGCCTCCGCGGCAGCGCGGATTCTCGGCTTCGAGGCATGTGCCCGTCGCTGGGCGGGGGAACGCGGCCGCGGGGGCCTCACCGTTGCCTGTGGGCTGTGGCTCTACGACCTCCTCTCGACCGGCTCGGTATGGCCGCGCCGTTGCCTCGTCCGCGGCGGCGAGCCCGGGATGCCCGCCGTCGATGTGGCCCGCTACCCGCTCGCCGGGATCTACGACGACGCGCAGATGGTCTTCCCGGAGCGGTTCACCGTCGAGCTCCTCGTCGATGCCCGGACAATCGCTGCGGAGAAGCAGGTTTTTTTCAGCATCTTCACCCGGCGGACGGCCCACCTGGAGTCTGACGGCCGGCTCAGGGTCGCGTCGGTTGCCGCACAGAACCAAGAGCAGGGCAGCGAGTTCGTGCTTGTGCCGCGGGCCATCGTCAACGCCACCGGAGCCTGGGTCGATCACACGCTCGGCGAACTTCTGCCGGCGGGGGGCGGAGCGGAGGGAAGGCTCCAGTCCGGTGATCTGCAGTCCGGTAAACACCTCACGGGACAACGCTTGATTGGCGGGACGAAGGGGAGCCATCTCCTCGTCGATCACGCCGGGCTTCGGGAAGCGCTCGGCGCGCGGGGCGTCTACGCCGAGGCGGCGGATGGCCGCCCGGTGTTCGTCCTTCCCTTCGGCGCTCGATTGGTGCTCGTGGGCACGACCGACATCCCCTTCGCTGGGGATCCCTCGGCGGCGCGGACCGATGCCGACGAAATCGACTACCTCGTCGCGGCGGTGCGCCTCCTCTTCCCCGCCGTGGCGCCGTCGCGGGGCGATGTGGTGCAGCATTACTGCGGCGTCCGCCCGTTGCCGGCGCGACGTGCCAACGGGCCTACGCCTGCAGGAATCACGCGCCGGCACATGCTCGTGCGGCTCGATGGCGCCCCGTTGCCGCTGTGGTCGATCGTGGGGGGGAAGCTGACGACCTGCCGCAGCCTTGCCGAGGGGGCCGCAGCCGAGGTGCTCGCGGTCCTCGGCCTGCCCGTCGCGGCGACGTCGCGGACGCGTCCGCTGCCGGGGGCGTGTTCGCTTCGCGAAGGGGAGGAACTGGCCGAACGCTGTGCGGCCAGCGGTCTCGTGGCCGGCGTTCCCGATGCGGCAGCGCGGGCGATGGCCGATGCTGTGGTCGGCCTGTTTGGGACGCGGGCCGGGGCGGCTGTGGGGATCGATCCGACGTTGTCAGGCGCGGGCGTGGCCGATCGGGAAGCTTTCCAACCGCTCGGTGACAGCCCGCTGCCGCGTCGGGTCGTGCGCTTCTGTCTCGATCACGAGTGGGCGGAAACGCTCGCCGACATTGTCGAACGACGGCTGCTCCTCGCCTTTGATCCCGAGCTTTCGATGGCCACCCTCCGCGCCGTCGCCGGGGAACTCGTCCGAGCCGGACGACTTCCGGCCGAGCGAAGTGACTCCGAGATCGCGTCGTTCGTGGAGATGATGGCCGAGCGGTATGGCAAGCGGCTCAAGGATCAGGGACTCAAGGATCAGAACTGAAGCTTCACGATGGAGAGAACGATGGCAACCGATCCGCGGCAGGGCGACCGGGTTCTGGCGCTCGATCAGGGCACGACGTCGACTCGGGCGGTGGTCTTCGACCGCGACGGCCTGCCGGTGGCGACCGCGCAGGAGGAGTTTCCCCAGCATCTCCGCGGCGGGGAGCAGGGGGGCAGCGCGGAGGTCGATCTGGCGATCGTCGAGCATGATCCCGAGGACCTGTGGCGGACGACGCTCGGCTGCGCTCGGGAGGCGCTCGCCCGGGCCGGGGGTGGGGGCGTGGCGGCGATCGGGATCACCAATCAGCGAGAGACGACGATTCTCTGGGACCGCTCGACCGGTCGGCCGGTCGCCCCGGCCATTGTCTGGCAGAGTCGGGTGTCGGCGCCGATCTGCCAACGCCTCCGGGCCGAAGGACTCGAGGGGGAGATCCGCCGCCGCACCGGCCTCCTCCTCGACCCCTACTTCTCCGCGACGAAGATCGTCCACCTCCTCGAGACGATGCCGGGACTGCGCGCGGCCTGCGAACGGGGAGAGGTGTTGTTCGGCACGGTCGACAGCTTTCTCATCTGGCGGCTGACCGGAGGGAGGGTCCACGCCACCGACCCGACCAACGCCAGCCGCACGCTCCTCTACGACATCGATCGCCTGGCATGGAGCGACGACCTCTGTGGGATGTTTGGCATCCCGCGGGCGATCCTCCCGGAGGTGCGGCCGTCGAGCGGCGATTTCGGCACGACCGACCCGGCCCTGCTCGGCGGCGCGGTGCGGATCGCCGGTTGCGCCGGTGACCAGCAGGCGGCCGCCTTCGCACACGGATGCGTCACGCCAGGGGCAGCCAAGAACACCTACGGCACCGGCGCCTTCCTGCTCTTCTCGACCGGAGAGCGACGGGTGCAGCCGGCCGAAGGGCTCCTCGCGACCGTCGCCTGCGGTGCCACGCCGGGGAGCGTCACCTGGGCGCTCGAAGGATCGGTGTTCATCGCTGGCGCGATCGTCGGTTGGCTCCGCGACGGCTTGGGGATCATCCGCCGCGCGGCCGATGTCGAGGCGCTCGCGGCGAGCGTGCCCGATTCCGGCGGGGTGGTCCTCGTTCCCGCGCTGACCGGCCTTGGCGCGCCTCATTGGGATCCGTTCGCGCGCGGCCTGATCATCGGACTCACCCGGGGCACCACAGCCGCCCACATCGCCCGGGCGGCGCTCGAGGCCGTGACGCTGTCGGTGGCGGACGTCCTCCGGCTGATCGAGCGCGACGCCGAGGTAACCCTGGGCACGCTCCGCGTCGATGGCGGCGCCAGCGCCAACGACCTCCTCCTCCAGATCCAGGCCGACATCCTCGGCCGCCCTGTGGAACGCCCCGTCGTCCTCGAGACCACGGCGCTCGGCGCCGCGCTGCTGGCGGGATTGTCGGCCGGGGTCTATCCAACGCTCGATGCGGTGCCGGCCGCAACCCGGGTGGAGAAGCGCTTCCACCCGCAGATCGACGCAACGACCAGGCAGCGGATGACGTTTGCCTGGGAAGACGCCGTCGGCCGGTCGCGGCAGTGGGCCGTACCGCGCGGCTGACCGATTGCCCGCCGCCGATCGGCGCGTCAGGCTCAGGTCGGGGCCCTGGCGGGCCTTGCGGGGGCTTGCGGGCTTTGTCAGCGCACGTTCGTGTCGGCCGGTTGCTCAGCGACCTGAACCCGCTGCGAGTACTTCTGCGGGTTCGCCTCGAACGCGGCCTTCGTGTCGGGGGAAGAGAAGAGAAAGACCTTCGATCGGTAGGAGACGCCATATTGGCGCTGGCCGGGCACCTTCCGACCGAGATCGGTGGCGAGCACCGGATCATCGCCGGCGAGGCCGGGGGCATAGCGATCGGGGTTGGCGAGGAAGGCCTTCTGCTCCTCCGGGCCGGCGAACAGATACGTGCGGCCGCGATGACGTACGCCCCACTTGGCTCGCCCTTCGACCCACAGCCGTTTGTCGACGAGGCTGACCGCGCAATACCCCTCGAGCCCGACCGGCATCGATTCCCCCGGCTCACTGCCAGCGACCCCGGTGGAGGGCATCTCGCTCGGCGCTGCGGGTTCGGTGGCGGGCTTCGGCGGCTTGCCAACGAGGCTTGCGAACGGTTTTTGGACCGTGGCCCAGAAGCCGGTGGTCTTCTTCTCCGCCGGTTCTGCGGGCGTGACGGTGGTGGGGGGGGCCGGTTCGGCCGGCTTTGGGCTGAGCCAGTTGGGGAGTGCCGAAGCGAGACCGGACGGCGGGGGAGCAGGAGAGGGAGCCGTAGGGGCCGACGGTTCGATCGTCGTCCTCTGCCCCGTGGCGACCGGTGGGCTCGGCGCGGGCCCCTGCGGAGCTGCGGCCCCCAGTGGCGCCGTGGCAACCTCCGCGGGCCACTGCGGCGGATTTGTGGCCAGAGCTGGAGCGGTGGTCGCGCCCTCGGTGGCGGGAGGAACGGGCGCGCCTTGGGGCGCGGCAGGGGGCGCGGCAGGCTGACCTGGCGTTGCCAGCGTAGCCGGCGCGATCGCCGGTTGGGCCTTCGGGAGTGGGCCGGCGCAGGCCACTGCGGCTTCCTGCGCGGCCCGTCCGGCAGCGGCCACGAAGGCCACCGAAGATGGGGGGCAATCGAAGCGGGCCAGGACGCGCTCGTCGGGGTCGATGACGCAGACGCAAGGGAGATGGACGACCTGAAGCCGGCTCATCGTCGCCGGATCGGCATCGACATCGATCCGCACTGGCTCAAAGCAGGCGGTGAGAAGGGCGACAGCCTCCTCCGAGGCGAGGAATGTCTTGTCGTGATTGATGCTCGCCTCGCTCCAGGCGGCCACGAAAAGGACGAGGACAGGCCGACGGCTGACCTGCGAGGCGGTTTTCGCTTGGGTGAGATCGGCATGCCAGGGGACGGCGGCGGCGGCGACGACCGGCACCCACACCGCCAAAAGCGCGACGGCGGAGGCCCGGATCACGGCCTGGAGCGGGTTAAGAGACCCTCGTTGAATGTGGGTTGCCATGGGCACGGCCTCGGGGCGGAGGGACACCGGGAGCGGAGATGGTGCCTTCGCTGGTCTCTATCGGTCACTCCGGTCGGAGGAATCGCGTCGATTTTCAGGGCTGGGGGAAACGGGCCAGTGATTCCTCCCCAGATTTCCCCCGTTGCGCTCTCGAAGCCGCCGGAAGGCTGCTCCGTGAGGGGCTGGGAACCGCGGCTTGACATCTTTGGCCGCGGTCCGGATACTTCTGCAATCGATTGTGTCCTCGGACTGCACCCCGTCTGGCGAGTGTTCGCTGGAGCTTGGTGACGCAGGGCATAGGGATGGTCCCTGTCGGGCGGGTCCCGCGGGATCGGGAGGGGGTGGTTCGGAGCCGGGGCTTTTTCCGGCTTTCGGACTCGGCCTTTCCTGGGAGTTCCGGCAGTTCCGGTTCCCTGCTTTTTTCCGCATAGGAACTGTGTTCCGTCTTGGTCCAAACGGTGGTCCCATCGGGGGCCAAGCGTCGGCCTTGTTCATCGGGGGCGTGGGTTGAGCTTCGGCTCCCTCGGCGATCTCCCCGAACGATCTGCCTGCGACGAAGGTTTGACCGCGAGAATCCTCGCGTGCTTCTCCGCCGTTGGTGATGTTGTTCGGGAGGCTGTCCGGGTGGTTTTCCGGGGAATGGCCACGGCCCAGTGCGTTCGCCGTTGATGGGCCTCGTGCGCCCGGATGGCAGGCGGTGGCGGGGCCACCGCTCGATTCGTTGCTCTTGCTGAACACTCCGGCTCTGAGGATTTCCCCTCGAAGACTGAGCTTTCGGTCACTTCGGTCGACCGACTTCATCGGGGGCTTATTGGTTCTGTTCCTCCGCCGTGGGTGGGGGCTGCGAAGGTTCCACTGAAGGGTTTGGTCGCGTCTATGTCGAAGCGCAGGAGATCAAGGTCGCACGGCCGCCAAGGGGGCGGGTTCGGTCAGGGAGGACAGCCGGGCGGTCAGCAGCACGGCGGCGGCC
>CAJAYZ010000702.1 GCA_903949225.1 uncultured Planctomycetaceae bacterium | reverse complement strand
TGTCGGCATTGAGGGCGGCGATGATCCAGTCACGCCAGCGGAACACCTGCGGGGCGCTGTTCCACACATCGGGGACGTACCGGCGGCCGTGCCAGTCGGCATAGCGCCACACATCCATCCAGTGCCGCCCCCACCGTTCGCCGTAGGCCGGGGAGGCGAGGAGCCGCTCGACGAGCCGTTCGTAGGCATCGGGGGCAGTGTCGGCGAGGAAGGCCCGCACGTCGTCGCGCGTCGGCGGCAAGCCAGTGAGATCGAGGGTCACGCGCCGCAGGAGCGTCGCCCGGTCGGCGTCGGCCACCGGCTCGAGGCCGTCTGCGGCAAGTCTGGCGTCGAGGAAGCGATCGATCGGATGACCCGAGCCGCTCGCCCCCACCGGGAGCAGCTCCGCCCGCTCGGGAGCCACGAAGGCCCAGTGATCTCTCCCGTCGTCGACGGGGACCTCGGCGGCGGGGAGGGCATCTGCCGTGCACGAACAGACAAAGAAGGCAATGGCGACGAGCCTTCCAGCCATCCTCCACCACGAGCCCCATCGCCTGAGTCGGGTGAAGTTTTGTCTCGGCTCGAGCAGCATGGCCATGGCGAGTGCCCCGGGAGGATGGACGAGAGTATACGCTCCCGTCACTCCACGATTCCCACCACCGTCGCCTCGCTGACCACCGGCCAGCGTCCCTCCTCGAGCGCCGTCGCCCGGATCGTGATCGGCCCTTCGCCGGCGATCCGTGGATCATCGGCGAGGGTCACCGTCAGCGTCGCGTGAGCCTCTTCAGCGCCGTCGTTTTCGATCACGACCGGCTCAATCGTGACGAGATTCCCATCGCGCCACGCCCGTGGCAGCGTCTCGCGCACGAGCTCCACGCGCACCGGCCCCGCGAAGGCAAGCGTGCGAAACTCCGCCCCGCGCACCAGCCCAAGCTCGATGGCCGCCGTCCCGCCGCGCTTCAGGCGGATCTCCGCCGGCCCGGCGAGCTTCATGATCGCCCCTTCCGGCAGCATCCCCAGTCGCAGCTCCTGGCGCTCGAGGAGCGTCCGCTTCGCCCCCCGCGGATCGGTCACCTCGACTGCGCCGTTGACGATAAACCGGCTCGTCCGCGTGGTCTCCATCCATTCCGGGACAAACACCGGGTACTCGCAGTGCGTGGCCCCTGCCGGCACGACGATCTCCTCGCCATCCATCCCCTGCCGATGCCGCTGCTGCTTCGCCGTCGGATGGAGCCGCACTTCCCCTTCAAAGCCTTCGAGGCGGTGGATCGTGAGCGGCCCGCGGAAGGTCGTGCCCCGATGGACCTTCCGCACGTCGTCGAGGCCGTCGGGCACGATCTTCACCCTGGGCTTCATCGTCACGGCCATGGCGATCGGCTGTTCATGAACGAGCGGGCGGCCGGCGCTTGTCGTCCCTGAAAGCACAAGCGTCGCGAGCCGCGCGGCAGTGCCGGCGTCGGCGCCACAGGCAAGCTCCACCGTCCCTTCGGCTGCCCCGGCCTTGATCGATCCCTCGGTG
Organism: uncultured Planctomycetaceae bacterium; assembly: GCA_903949225.1. Taxonomy (GTDB): domain Bacteria; phylum Planctomycetota; class Planctomycetia; order Pirellulales; family UBA1268; genus QWOP01. Next base: position 1,230 of record CAJAYZ010000702.1, on the reverse strand, counting down.
GCCGTCACGCCGTCGGGCAGCCCGCGGAAGCCGATGCCGACTGCCCCAGCGAAGCCGCCAGCGCGCACGATCGGAATCGTGAGCTTGGCCGCCCCCCCAAGCGGCACGGCCAGCTGCGCGGCAAGCGCCGGCCCCGGCTCAAACGACTCCACGTCCGGCTCGATCACGAGCCTCCAGGCAGCGGGGCCGAAGCCGCTCGGGCCGAGCGCTCGCCCGCCGACGACGATCCGGTGCGCCCCGGCCGTGGCAACGGGCAGCGTTGCCACCGGATCGACCGAGCCGGCGCCATCGTCGGCGAACAGAAGCTCCCGGCCGTCGGGGGCGAGGATGGAGAGGTCGAGATCGAGCGGGTGGCTCGCGGAGGTGCTCTTGGCCGACACGCGCCAGCTTCCCGCAGGGAGATCGACGATCACGCTCCGCGAGCGCTCGTCGCCTGCAAGCGCGCCCCGTACGGCGACTGGCGGCGCAGCGAGGGAAATGTCGGCCGTGCCCTCGGGGGCGACCGTCTCGGGGATGGCGGAGAGGGGAATCGCGGGGGCAATCGGGCCGGTGGCCAGCTCGATCCGGTAGACGCTCGAGCGGTCGCCGGCGTGGTCGATGTCGTGGATGGAGAGGGTGTACGTTTCTCCCTCCTTTCCCAGAAAGGAGACGGAGAGATCACGGCCGGCCGTGTCGGCGACATCGAGCACGACCGTGTCGTGCGAATCGATCACCTTCAGAATCGCGTGGAGCGGAGAGAGGAGGCGGCGGGCGAAGAGCTCGATCGACACCGGCCCCGACTCGGTCACCGTGAAACGGTAGCGATCGATTTCGGCCGTGCGGCCGATCTGGCCGTCGATCACCACCGGCAGCGTGGGGAGGAGCTGCGGGCCATCGCGGTCGCGATCCTCGACAAAGCTCTCGTAGCGCGAGAGATGAAAAAGCCCTGGTGGCGAGGCGCCGTTGGCATTGGCGACTTGGAATCGGTGGAGGCCGGGGGAAAGATCGGCCGGGAGCATGAGCCGGGCGGGAAACTCACGTGGGCAGGGGCGATCGTTGGCGCGGGCCTTGTAGCCGAAGAGGTGCGGCGGCTCCGGGATGAGCACGCGCGTCGGGGCGCCGGTGACCACGAGCGCCACGCCGGGGTCGTGGGGGAGAAGTTCGATATCGGGCGTCCAGTCGTAGCCGCCGAGAACGACTTCGCGCGTCTCGCCAGCCCGGCCGCCGGCCGGAAACACGTAGCCGATCTCG
>CAJAYZ010000701.1 GCA_903949225.1 uncultured Planctomycetaceae bacterium | reverse complement strand
GCGGTGTGGGGAGCCGTCTTCGGGCGAGTCGCCCTCGTCCCGGCTCCCCACGCGAACAGCCGGGGTGTGCCCGATGGCTTGTGGAATGGTTCTCGTCAGCTGCGGCCCTCTTCCCGTCTCGGCTCCTCGCGGGGATTGGTCTGGCCAAGACGATCAGCCGGGCTACGGACGCCCCGGCCGCCCGTGTTGAGAACATGGGTGTAGATCATCGTCGTCTTCACGTCGTTATGCCCTAGTAATTCCTGCACCGTGCGGATGTCGTATCCGTCGAGCAACAGATGCGTCGCGAATGAATGGCGCAGCGTGTGGCAGGTCGCCCGCTTCGCGATCCCCGCCGCCACCACGGCCTGATGCATGTTCCGTTGGATCAACGATTCGTGGACGTGGTGCCGGAAGAGGCCCCCGGACTCGCGATCGCGGTAGCAGCGAGCCGCCGGAAACACCCATTGCCAGGCCCAGGTCCTACCGGCTTCAGGGTACTTCCTGTCGAGCGCCCCCGGCAGCCGTACGCGTCCCTTCCCCTGGGCATCCTCCTCGGCATGATGCCGCCGCCATGAGCCCAGATGCCGCGAGAGTGGCTCGACGAGGCCCGCAGGCAGGACGGTGATCCGATCCTTGTTGCCCTTCGCCTCGCGGATCGTCAACTCACGTCGCTCGAAATCGACATCCTTGACGCGGAGTCGAAGGGCCTCCATCAGCCGTAAACCCGCCCCATACAAGAGCATCGCCACCATCCACGGCTCCCCGGACAGTTGCGAGATCACCCGCTCGACCTCAGCGGGCGTGAGCACCACCGGCAGTCGGCGCGGCCGCCGTGCCCGAACCACCTCGTCGATCCGGCCCAGTGGCCTTCCCAGAACGGCGTCGTAAAGAAAGAGGATCGCTGCGAGAGCCTGGTTTTGCGTCGAGGCCGACACATGGCCACGGACCGCCAGATCGGTGAGGAAGGCGTTCACCTCCGCCTCCCCCATCTCCAGCGGATGCCGCTTGCCATGATGGAGGATGTACCGACGCACCCAGTGCGAATAGACCCGCTCCGTGCTCCGCGCCAGATGCCGCACTCGGGCGGCGTCGCGGAAGCGATCGAGCAATCGCGGACGCCGCAGCGGCGGAACGTGGCTGCCCTCGGCTGGCTCAGTGGCAGCGCGAGAATCGGACGTGGGAATTGCCATCAAGAGTCCTCCAGGGCCCCGCCAGGAAGTGTACGCACGTACACATTTCATACAATCCCCGACTCTCCGCCATCAGCCGGCCGTCCCGCGGGCGCGGCAGCGGTCGCTGCAGTACTTCACCTGCTCCCAGGAGGCAGCCCACTTCCGCCGCCACTGAAACGGCCGGCCACACGCCGGGCAGACCTTTTCTGGCTTCGCAGCGCCCGCCGCGCGACGCGGCTGCCCGCGCTCTCCCCCGCCGCGCGGGCTCATCCCGCCGCTCCAGCCGCCGGCAGGCGTGCGGCAGAGGCACGCGGCGGCGTGTTCTCACCCAGGATCGCGCGGATCGCCTCGACGAGCATCACCCCGGCGAGAACGAGCAGCACCACGCCCGCCCACGGGACCGGATCGGCAGGAATCGTCCAGCCGTTCTCGGTGCGAAACTTCGGCAGCGTTAGTGACACAAGTGCCCAAGTGCTCATCACATACATGAAGAGCGTCGGCAGGCCGGTGACATACCACACCCACACTTCCCGCCGCGTCCGCCACAGCCAGACGGTGATCCCGAGGAGCGTGAGCGCCGCGAGCAACTGATTGCTCGCGCCAAAAAGAGTCCAAAACGTCTTCCAGGCCGGAACGGGATTGCCGGCGGCGTCGAGATGGGGCCGCAACAGAAAGAAGAGTGGAGCACCGGCCGTGAGCCCCGTGC
>CAJAYZ010000700.1 GCA_903949225.1 uncultured Planctomycetaceae bacterium | reverse complement strand
TCCGCCGACACCGATGGAGCCGCGCTGAACAACGCAGGATTGTCGGTCGTGACGAGGAATCCGACGACCTGTGCCGACTCGTTGGCAGGCCCAGGGCTGATGCCTGTCGCCCAGCTGACGAGCGACTGCGGGCCGGCATCCTCGATCAAGGCCTGATCGCCACCGCCGAGGAACGTGGGGGCGACGTTGGGGACGTAGCTCCCGAAATCGCACGAAGAGTGAATCTCGCCGTCGGAGAGATCGTCGAACTGGTAGCCCTCGCCGACGACGGGCGTTCCCAGCACCACCGGAATCGAGCCGACCACCACATTCGTGCCGGCACGGACGAACTGGAGATCGAAGCGGTGGGGGCGGCCGTCCCCGACGAACTCGATATCGAAGTTCGCCGTCTGGCCGGCGCTCACCCCGGCGAGTGTGCCGGTATGGTTGACGATGCGAACGCGTGGATCGGAAGCGCGGACGGTGAGGTCCATCGCGATGTTCGTCACCGCGTTCTCGATCGCCGCGGTGATCCCGCTGGCGACCGTCGCCCCGAAGCCGGTGGTGATCTGGAAGTAGAACGGATCGCCCGGATCGATCGGGTCGATCGTTCCGTTGGCGATCGACGTCGTGGAGCGGTTGACCGCTCCAGTCAGCTTCGCCAGGGCCTCGAGCCCCTGTCGGGGGGCGGCCAATGACTCGGCATTCGTCCCCAGGCCGATGACGAGCGCGCCGAGGGCATTGAGGCCGGTGACCGTCTCCTGGATGCCGGCGCCAGCGCCATAGGGCGTGGTGGCGCGGGAGACGCCTGTAAAATCGGTCAACGGCAGGCTGACGCTGCCGGTGCCAACAACGACTGTTTCGCCCTTCGGCTGGTAGGCAAACCCGATGTCGGTAGCGGTGAGAATGATCGGCAAGGCTCCGGCGCGGAAGCCTCCGCCGCCGATGGTGCCGTCCGGGGCGAGAACGTTGTTGGCCGGATCGGGGACGAATGACGAGAAGCTCGGGACGTCGCCGCTCGCGCCCGGCGTGAGCTGCGTCGAGACCAGACCAGCCGGGCCGCTGTCGGTGATCGTGGCGTTGTTGTTGCCGTCGAAGCCGATGCCGGTGACGAGTTGATAGAGCGCCTCGATGTCGGTCTCCGGTCCGTCTCCGCCGTAGCCCGGCGCCATCCGATCGAGGGCCGACTGGATCGAGAGGCTGAAGCCCGGGGTCGTCGACGCCACGATCGGCTGATTGAGGGTGAAGGGACGGCCGGCGGAGTTCTCCCCGGCGAAGTTCGCATACTCCTCGAATCGCCCCACGCCGAAGCCGAAGTCGACCCCCGGGAGCGTCGTCTGCAGGGAGCTGATGATCGTCGGGAAGGCCGCCCGCACCAGCGGGCTGTTGCCGGCGAAACTCCCGGTGTCGTCGAACAGGAGGAAGACGTCGACCATCGTCGTCACGCCACCGCCGCCCGGAATCGTGATGCTCACCGATTGGTTGAACACCTCGCCATCGGCGAGCGAAGCCGTGATCACCCCGGGGGTGACGACGCCCACGGCGGGATTGCTCGTCCCGGCCGGCCAGAGGATCCCACCGGAGGTCTGCGGGTAGGTGACGATGCCGGCGGACGCGGAATCCCTCCGCACCACGTACGCCCCCGGCGCCAGACCGTAGAAGTGATACGAACCATCCTCGCCAGTCACCGATCCCGGCTCGTCGGCGTCGTGGAAATCGTTGCGGTTGCGGTCGATGTAGACGCTCACCCCCGGTCGCAGGTATTCGCCCGGATCCCGGACATGGTCGGCGTCGGTGTCGTCAAACACGGAGCCATGGATCTCATTGGCGCGGTAGCGATTCGCGAAATCGATCGCCGTCTGGCTCGTCGGACCGACCGTCACCACCTGCACGGTGGCCGCCGCCGCGGTGCCGGCCAACTCGGCAGGAAGGATCTCACGGACGGTGTACGTTCCCCGCGACACGTGGAGGAACGAATACGTGCCCGCCTCGTTAACCGCCGGCGTGAAGTAGAGATCGGTGGCGGTGACGGTCGAGGGCTCGGTCGGATCCTTGACCCCGTTGTCGTTCATGTCAACGAAGACGGTGATGCCGCCGAGACCGCGCTCCCCGACGCCGCGGAGGCCGTCGCTGTCGGCATCGAAGAACGCCGTGCCAGCGATCGTGTAGGTCACGGTCTCGAGGTTGCTGAAGGCGATCCCCGCCCGGGCCTCGCCGTTGAGCATCGTGATCGTCACCACGCCACCGGGATGGTTGGTGGAGGTGAAGCCCGTCTGGAGGACCTCGCGGATCTGGTTTCGGCCGTAGGGGATGCCGGTGATCGTGTAGCTTCCGGCCGCATCGGTCGTGGCGACTGGCTCGTCGACGTCGAGCGTCGCGTTGCCGTTGAGATCGGAGTAGACAATCCACCCCGACAGCGGGGCGTCGGTAACGTCGACGAGGCCGTTGGCATTCGCGTCGCTGTGAACGGTGCCAGAGACCGACCCGGTGGTAGGGAGCAGGGTGAAGAAGTCAGCCGTGTGGGCGCCACCGATCGTCACATTGATCACGGCACTGGCCGACTTGCCGATCGCCGTCACCCAGCCGGCATCGGGAATCTGGGTCACTCTCTGCAGGCCGGCCGGCACGCGGGAGAACGTGTAGCGTCCGGTGGCGTCGGCGATCGCGATCGGATCGGTCGCGCTCTGGACGCCGTCGCGGTCGAGATCGAGATAGAGCGCGGCCCCGAGGGCGCCACTCTCCCCGACGTCGGCAAGGCCGTTGCCGTTGGCGTCGTTCCAGACGATCCCTGTGATCGAGCCGATTCGCTCGCGGTTGCCGAAGCTCACCCCGGCCGTGGCGGCACCGCTGAGTTGGAGAAACGACCGTGCCTGTGAGAGCGGATTGGTCGCCACCCAGTCAGTTGGGGCGACCTCGCGGACGGTGACCGGGCCGTAGGGGACGCCCGTGAAGGAGTAAGCGCCCGTGGGATCGGTGAGCGTGGTCGGCTCGGTGGCACCGGCGATACCGTTGCCGTCGGTGTCGATGAACACCTGCCATCCGGCGAGGCCCAATTCGCCGGCGGTTTGGCCGCCGTCGCCATCGACGTCGTTGAAGACGAGGCCGCTGATCGATCCCGCTGCAGGCACCAGATCGAAGAAGTCGACGGTGTTGGCACTGCCGAAGGCGACATTCACCCCACGCGAGGCGGGGCTGTCGACGGCATTGATCCATCCGGCCGGCACGACTTCGCCGATCGTGTAGCTGCCGGTGTGGATGCCAGCGAACGTATAGCCGCCGGCGGCATCGGTGAGCCGGGTCGGCTCGCCGGCATCGACCACGCCGTTGGCGTTGAGGTCGACAAACACCGTCCTACCGGCCAGCGCCGGCTCACCCGCTCCCGACAATCCGTCACCATTGAGGTCGTTGCGAACGGTCCCCTGAATCGACCCCACCTGGGGAATGAGGTTGCCGAAATTGGCGGTCGCGGTCGCGCCGGAGGTGACGGTCACCGTCCGACGGTCGGTCGCGCCGACGAGCGGAAACAGGCCGCCGACGGTGGGGCGGAGACCACCGGCGGGGACCTCGAACACGGTCACCGTGCCCGGGTTCACCCCGGTGATCCGGTAGCTGCCGTCGGCTCCGGTCGCTGCGGCCGGTTCCCCGGGGTTCGGGATCGCGTCGCCATTGGTGTCGATGAACATCGCCCAGCCGGCGATCCCGGGCTCACCAGCCTCGCGGGTGCCGTTCTCGTTGCGGTCCTCGAACACCGTCCCCGCCACGGTGCCGGTGACCGGGGGAAGCGCCACGTTGGGAAAGCTTGCCCGCTGTTCGCGTCCGTCGCGGATCCGCACCGTCTGCCGATTCGTGAAGCCGGGCGTCGGCGCGAAGCCTGCCGGCACGACCTCGACAAGGTTGATGTTGCCGGCGGTCAGTCCGGTGATCGCGAACCGCCCGTCGATGTCGGTGACGGTGCTCCGTTCGCCGGCGTTGAGGACGCCATTGTTATTGGTGTCGACGAACACCGTCCAGCCAGCGAGGCCGTTTTCGGCGGGATCGTCGATGCCGTTGCGGTTGGCGTCGTTGAAGACATCGCCCGAGACGCTGCCGACGAGCATTTTTCGCGGCTCGAGTCGCTCGAGTTGGAACGGCCTGCGGCGGCGGGCGATCGGTGAACGAAGCTTCCGGGGCGTCCTGAATCGGGGACTGCTACGCCAGGGGCGACACCGGCTCGACATGCGACGCTTCATAAATTCTCCACCCTCTTAACCATGGGCAATCAACACATCCGTGACCGACGTCCGATTCCGCTTGGAAATCTTGGACGTCGATCAACCGATGGGAAGGAGCGTACGCTTTCCGCGAGCACCGCAGTGACGCAATCCATCTGACAATTCCGACAGCGCCACGCTTACGCTTGCAATCCCGAAAGAGTGCCGTTGCTCAATCGCATCGCTGCGATGACGCTCGGAATAAACGCAGGTCTGGCTATGGAAACGCAGCGACGCCGGCGTTGCCTTTTCATGCCTGCCGGTGCCAGCCGTCACTGGCCGTGCTGACGCATCGCACCGATGATTCCGTCGGAAATCTCCTTCGAGATTCGCCCCTGCTGGGTGATGTCGCTGATGCCCGTCGCCGTTGCCGCCGCGCGGCCGATCATCACGGTCGGATTGAAGCCCGCCACGGCTCCGATCGGCACCGCCCCCGGGGTCATCCGCCCCTTGTCGGAGGTGTCGAGGACAAAGAACGCCTGCCCGCCGGCGGTCTGCGGATCACAGAGGACGACGTCGACCCCCACCTTCTTGTTGCCGGCGCCGAAGCCGACGAGACCACGCGCGGCTGCGCTGCCGTCGTCGAGGGTCACCACCTCGCCGCGGAGTTGCCAGCCATCGGCTGGGGGCGGGTCGGGGCGATTCCAAAACACCACCGGAAGCCCGGCACCGGCGAGGGCATTGGCCACCTGCTGGGCGATCGACCAGCCGGCCGGAGCTTGGCGGTCGAAGCCGGTCACCATGTCGGAGACGCGGGGGCGATCCGCCATCATCCGCCGCAACGGCCCCTGGGGGAAGCCGGTGGCGGCCGCCTGCTCGAGCTGCTGCTCGAGCCCCGGCTCCATCGGAAAGGGGACGACATAGATCCGCGCCGGCGGCCGGGCCGGCCAGGGGATTGGCGCCGCAACCGGCGTGGAGGAGGTGGGCCCGAGCGAAAAGCCCTGTCCCTGGCAGCGCGGCCCGGTCATGACCGTGACGACGATGAGCCCCAGCATCGCCGCCAGGACGTGGATCGCCCCCGGAAAGCGGATTCCCTCGGGACGAGGGGAGCGTAGAAGGAAAGTCATGGGGATCTCGCAGGGGGGGCCAGGCCGATTCGGTGCGGAGGCTTGCTTCCGGCCCGGCAGGCGCTGAATCATCCCTCTCTGCCGACGGCGTCGGCAAGAGCAAATCGGGGCGGCGGCGAGGCTGCCCCGGTTCGCCTCGGACCGGGAACGGGGTACGATCTTCCTAGGAATCCCCCTCACCCCCATCGCGCAGCCATGAACCTATTCCGCCACAGGGAAGATGTGCTCCCGGTGCTCTGCATCGTCACGCTCTCCCTCCTCGACCTGCTCGTGTTTTTCGAGGCCCGGAGCGTGTGGATGCTCGCCGCTTGGCTCGTGCTCGTGATCGGGCCGAAGGCCTGCATCTGTTCCTGGAATCACCACCACCAGCATCTCTTCACGTTCCATCAGGCGGTGCTCAACCGCCTCCTCGAGATCTCCTACGCATTCCACACTGGCATTACCACCAACGCGTGGGTGCTCCACCATGTCGTCGGACACCACGTCAATTACCTCGACCAGACGAAGGACGAGTCGGCCTGGAAGCGGCGCGACGGCACGACGATGGGGGAACTCGAATACACCGCCGTCATCGCGATGACCGGCTATCTCCGGGCGCTTGGCGTCTCGTGGCGCTACCCGCGCTACCAGCAAGCCTTTTTCGGCATGGGGCTGATCGTGCTAACGCTGCTGGGAGCGGCCTTCGTGTTCAATCCGCTCAACGCCCTGTTCGTGTTCGCGATTCCGATGGTGGCAGGCTACGTCATCACCTGCTGGCACACCTATTGCCACCACGCCGGCCTCGACACGCAAAATCCCTACGAGGCGTCCCATAACATCATGCACCGCACCTACAACATCCTCACCGGGAACCTCGGCTACCACACGGCGCACCATGTGAAGCCGAAGCTCCATTGGTCGAAGCTGCCGGAGTTCCACGCCACGATCGCCGACCGGATTCCCGATCACCTCTACATCGAGCCGTTTTTTCCGATGAACCTGCTTCCAGCCGGGGATGGCCGGATTGCGGGGCGCGAGGCGGCCGCCTCCTGAAGGGCGCCTCGCGGTGCCCCGCTGTCCGACGGCGCGGTGGCCCGACGATGGCTAAGGCGTCTCGAGCCGCACCGGTCGCATCATCAGTCGCTCGTCGCCGCGACGGCCCGCGGGTGACTCGGTTTCCCGGTCGAGGTGCGGAGTTCCTGCGTCATCGATCTGCAGGGGAACGGTGTCCCAAGCGACCATCCCGAGCTTGTCGACCCGGAGGCGGAGGATCCAGCCCTGGCGCGAAGGCCCAGGATCGAATCCGTCGAAGACGCAGTTCCCCACGCTGTAGACGATCAGTTTCCCATGGTGGTATTCGACTTCTTGGGTGACATGGGGATGCCCGCCGACGACGACATCGGCGCCGGCTTCGATCATCAGTCGGGCAAGTGCTCGCTGGCGGTCGTTGGCAGGGTCGTACTCCTCTCCCCAGTGGAGAACGGGAATGATGAGGTCGGCCTTGTGCTCCGACCGGGCAGCCTTGATGTCGGCCGCCACCTGCTCGTCGACCGCCCAGGCGACCCCCGGCCAGGTCGGCCCGGCCTCGAACTCGCGCGGATGGAAGTCGTTGTAGCCGAGGAGCGCGATGCGGAGGCCGTTGCGATCGAGGATGAGCGGCAGTCGGGCCTCACGGCAGTCGCGGCCGCCACCGAAGCGCCCGATGCCGGCCTTGTCGAGCAACGTGAGTTGCTCGAGGAAGGCGTCGTGGCCAAAATCGCCGGTGTGATTGTTGGCCAGCGACACGACCCCGAAGTGCCGGCCGACAACGTCGAGGACGCGGGGGTGGGCCCGGAACGTGTAGGGCTTGTCGATCGGTTCGCCAACTGTTGCCACAACGCATTCGAGATTCGCGACTGCCACGTCGACCCGATCGAAAACATCGGCAAACTCGGCGAGGGGGTCCCGGCCCGCTGCGATCGCCTCCCCGGGGAGGTCGGCGAGCATGACATCGCCGGCGAAGGCGAGCGTCACCTCGTCGGCCGCGTGGCTCGACAAGGGAATTGACACCGCCGCCATCAGCATGATCAGGCGGAGAGTCGAGCGCGGGAGCCGTGATGAAGTCATCATGATCCTCGTTCAGGTGTTTGATCGGGTCGGAACGGTTTGATGGCGTTCACTCAGCGAGGTATTTCATCGTTGCCGGGGGAGGATCGATGAGGGGCGTGGCCGCGGGGAGCCCGACGGCCGAGCAGGTGTCGGCGTCCCACTGAATCGGCTCCTGCATCCTCAGCGCCAGGACGCCGAGCATGCCGAGTTCGGTGATCCTCGCCCCCACCTCGAACGGCGAGTAGGTTTTCGTGCTCCCGGCGCAGGCGAGCACCCACTCGAACATGTGGGAATTGTTCACCTTGCTCCAGCGTGGTCGCTCCCCCTTCGCCACCCGGCCCGGATCCCACTTGAGGGCCTCGGTGTCTATCCGCGGCTCGGTTCGGGCGATCCTCGCCACGTCCGGATGATCGGCGCCGCTGAAAGCGTCCTCCCCCATAAGCCGCACCTGGCAGTCGGTGTTCCAGAGGCCTGCCGAGAGCGTGCCGTCGCTCCCCACCAGCAGGCATCCCGTGGTGCCGACCGGGCCACGCGTGACGTCCTCGGGGGGAAGGTTGTCCTTGCCAGAGTAAAAGAACATCGTCACCGGCCCGCGCTCCCCCTCGGCTGCGAACTCGTAGCGGATCGTGCACCGGGTGGGGAAGGACTCGTGGCCGAGATCGTCGCCTGTGGCCTCGATCCGCCGCGGGGCGACCAAGTCGAGCGATCGGAAGGCCAGCTGGAAGCCATGGCAGCAGAAGTCGGCGATCGACCCGCCCCCGAAGTCGTACCAGCCGCGCCAGTTCCCGGGATGGTAAAGGCCCGTCTTGTACGCCCGCGACGGCGCTGTGCCGAGATAGAAGTCCCAGTCGAGGCCGGCGGGAATCGGATCGCTGTCAGCGGGGCGATCGATACCGTTCGGCCAGCCATGGGCTGGATGCCAGACATGGACCTCCCGGATCGGTCCAAGAAGGCCCGATCGCACCACCTCGAAACTGCGCCGAAAACCCTCCGTCGAGCAGCCCTGGTTGCCGGTTTGGGTGGCGAGCGCGGGATGATCGAGGGCGAGTCTCTCCAGGGCCCGACACTCGGCCACCGAATGGGCCAGCGGCTTCTCGCAATAGACATGCCTGCCCCGCTCGAGCGCGGCCCGGCAGATCGGTACGTGCCAGTGGTCGGGAGTAGCGATGATCACCCCATCAATTCCAGACTCCTTGGCGAGCAGTTCGCGGTAGTCGGTGTAGACCCGTGCGTCGGCCAGTTCCTTGATCTTGCCGGCGGTCTCCAACTGTTGCCGGTCGACGTCACAGATCGCGACGACTCGCTGATCGAGCTTGGCGAGCTCCTGAAGGAGGTAGCCGCGCATCTGCCCCCCCATGCCAATGCAGGCAAAGGTGAGCGGCTTGTCATCTCCGGGCTCAGCGCCCAAGGCTCGCGTGAGGCCGATCCCCGCTTGCAGCCCGGTAGGGAGTGTCGTCGAGGTGGCCGCCGCGGTGGCGAGGACACCGCCACGGAGCAGCCCGCGGCGGGAAATCGAATGGTGGGGAAGCGGCAAGGGGGGCATGTCCTGACTCCAGGGGCGAGGCTCGTGCTTGGGAACAGGGATCGACGGACCATCTCGCGGCCGGGAACGTCAGGCGTTGCCGGCCTGATCGGCCTTCCGAACAGGGGCCCAAAGGGGGTGAGTCTACGACAGATTCGTCACCGCGGTTGGGCGGCCCTGTCGCTGTGACGCTATCGTCATGGCGCCCCGATGGGGCGATGTTCAGCCATCTCTAAGGCGCCAGACTCGTCACCGGGAGCCCCCCGATGCATCCGTGGAAATCGCTTTTTATCTCCTTGATGGTGATCGGCCTGATGCCGGGCAGCGCGGGACTCCCCAGCCGGGCGGAGCCGGCCGCCGGGGAAAGCCCGGCGCCGATCGAGTCGGTGGCGGAGATGGTCGCCGGGAGCGATTGGGAGCGCGATCCCCTCGAGATCGAACTGCTCCGCGCCTGGGACGAGGATGGGGTGCACTTCGAGGAACTCTTCTTCACAGGACCGATCACCCATGGGGTGAAGACGAGGGTCCATGCCTTCCGCGGATCGCCCGTGAGCGGCTCGATGTTGCCGGGAATGCTCCACGCCCATGGTGGGGGCGGTTCCGCAAGCCTGGAGGCGGTGAAGTTCTGGGCGGAACGGGGCTACGTCTGTGTCAGCTTTGATTACCAAGGGCCGCTGCCGGGGCGGACCCGATTCACCGATTTCGGTGCGGCGATTCTCGGTCAGCGCGAAGGGAGGCCGGCGGGCCCGGGGGATGTGCCGAATGCCCGCTGGAATTTCTGGTACGGCGCGACGGCGGCGGGGTGCCGGGCCGTGACCCTCCTCGCCCAAGACCCTCGCGTCAACCGGGAGCGGATCGGCGCTTATGGAATCTCGGCCGGCGGTTATCTGTGTTGGATGATGGCCGCTGCCGATGCCCGTCTGAAGACGATCGTCCCCCTTTATGGCAATGCCGCCGGCATCTACCGTGACCGGAAAACCCAAAAAAGGCTGGAAATCGGCGATCCTGAAGCGTTCGACCGGGACGCCTTTGCCCGGCATCCGGAGGCCCCTGAACTCCACGCGCCGCTGATCCGCTGTCCGGTGCTGTTCATGACGGCCACAAACGACGGATTCGACCTCGATGAGTCGTTTGATACCCTCGATTCAATCGCCCCCCCTGCCCCGGCCCCGCGTCTCCTCCTCACGCCCCGCTGGGTCCACCACATGGAGCCTGCGGAGTCGCGAGCGCTGCCGATCTGGATGGCGTGGCATCTCAAGGGGGAGGGACGGCCCTGGCCGGTGACCCCGAAGGCAGCCTTCGTGACCGACGGCCCGATTCCCGTGGTCGCTGTCCATCCTGCCGATCCGGACGATGTGTCGGAGGTCTCGATCCATGTGAGCCTCGACAATCCGAAGGCGGCGAGCCGTTTCTGGCGCGAGGTGCCGGTGACCCGCGTTGGGGACAGCTGCGTTGGGGACCTATGGATCGGCGAGACCCCTTTCACGCGATCGGGCGAGACGCTCTACGCGTTCGCCACCGTCTCGTATGGATCAGGTGCCAGACTGAGTTCGAGAGTGATCGAGTTGTCCACGGCGACACTTCCCGAGCGGCCCACGCTCGTGCCGACGCGCATGATCGACCCGATGGAGGACGACCGGGGGTGGTATTGGGTGCCTGCGTACACCGAGCCATTGACCTACGACCACTACTTTCTTCCCTGGACCGGCCCCGATGGAACCCGGGGCTTCACGCTCAACACCTGTGATTTCCTCCTCCCTCCAGGGCCCGACAACCGGATCGCTTTCGACATCGCCACGCAGCGCCTCGGCGATCCGCAGTGGCGTGGAACCGGGCAGACTCGGTTGTTGATCGATGTTTGGGCGCCGCATGCCCCGCTCGAGCTGACGGTGCGGGCGGTCGAACGCTGGTATCAGCCCGATGCCCGGGATTTCTTCTTCGAGCCGCAACTGCCCCCCCAGACCGATCCGGGGTGGGTGACTTTGGAACTCGACGCGGCGCGGTTCCGCGACAAGGAGGGAAACGTGCTCGGGGACTGGGGGGCGATTCAGGTCCTCGACCTCATCGGCGTGGCCGACGCGACACGTCCACCGGTGTGGGCCAATCTCCGCTGGGCCGATCCACCGCTAGCTGCCCGTGGAAAAAGTCATCCCTAACCTATTTCCACTTGGAAAACCTCCGGCTTTCTCGAGTGCTACGCACTCTCGACC
>CAJAYZ010000699.1 GCA_903949225.1 uncultured Planctomycetaceae bacterium | reverse complement strand
GGGAGGTCCAATTCCTGGTCGTGGAGGAGGAAGAGGTCAGGACGGAGTGTTCGGTCGTACGACCGTGGTGAGTCGGATCAGCGAGGTGAGATCATCGAGTTGGAAGTGCGGCTGGATATGCATCACGATCCGGTAGGCACCGGGCGAACCGGGCGTGTCCCGGACCTCCACCTGGGCTGCGCGGAGCGGGCGGCGGGCCTTCGTTTCCGGGCTGGCGCGATCGTCTGGCGTGACATACGCGAGGATCCAGTCCTCGAGAATCGACTGGAGTTGATCGGGCTGGGTGACCGCCCCGACCTTGGTGCGGGCGATGACCTTGAGGTAATGAGCGAAACGCGACACACAGAGCATGTACTGCAACATCGCCGAGATCTTCGCGTTGGCCGAGGCCCGTGACGAATCGTACTGTTTGGGGCGGTGGAGCGATTGATTGGAATGGAACACGGCTCGGCCGGTCGAGGTTGTCGAGCACAACGGGATAAAACCGGCTTCCGCGATGAAGCGTTCCGCCGACTCGCCGATCACCACCTCGGCAGGGCCCCGGAAGACGAGCCCCTCGCTCGCGGCAAAATGATCGACGGGCAACCCGCTGACGAGCCCTCCCCCCTCGGCGTCTCTGGAAGCACCACGGATGTCGGCAAACCAGCCCGAACGAGCGAACTCCGCGATCACGACACTGGCAAAAGCCCAGCCGGCGTTGATCCAAAGCCGGCGCTCCCCACGGGCGCTCTCCGCGTCTTCCTGATAGCGGAACGACCGTGCCCGCCACGAGTGTTCGGTCTGCACCGACCGAGTCCCCGCGATCTCCCAGCCCTCATAGGGCAGCCGGCCGAGGATTCTGGGGAGGGCGAGGCCGAGGAATCGTGTCTCCTCGAGCGCTTTCATCGATCTCCAGGCCGTGAATTGCGGCGTGTTGTAGAGCATCTCGAGGCCCGGGCCGGCATTGAGATCCGCGAAGGAATCAACGCCAAACAGATCGGGAGCCGGTGCCGCCACGAGCGGGGCGAAGCTCGCTGCCGCCACCTCGGCAAGGCCGGTGAGCAGATCGATGTCGTCGGGATGGACGCCGAACGTATGGTCGACGACCAGCAGTCCGAATGGGGCGCCACCAGCGGTCCCGAATTCGTCCTCGTAGATCTTCCGCCACACCACCGAACGATCAAACTCCACGGCCTGTGTGTGGTCACGCTGGAGTTCGCGTTTGGAGCAATTGAGCAATCGCACCCTGACGGCACTGGCGGACTTGGAGTAGGCGTCGGAGCCGATCGCCTCATCGGCCCGGCCGACGAGCCACTCGAGCCCGCGCCAGGACGACTCGAGCGCTTGGAAACGGGGGTGGTGGAGGATGGCGTCGAGTTGCCGCCCAATCACGTCGTCGAGCCTGGCCACGTCGGCCGCCAAGCGATCGGCGAGTTCCGACCTGGTCAGCCTCTCGCCAGGACCGACCCGGTACGCGGCCCAATGGCGGAGAAAGGCACCGTCGCTCTCATGCTCCTCCGGGAGCGCGGCGGAGGCGACGTCGAGTCGGCCCTCGCTGCTCCCGGCGAGCATGGCAAAGACAGCGGGCCACACCGCAACCGTCGGCGGCTCGTGCTCACCAGTCGACGCTGAGAAAGTCTGCAGGCCTCTGCCTGGGGAATCGTGGGTCGACACGGACTACCCCGTCGGAAGAGCCTCTGGATCATCACCGCCGGTCAATGCCCAGACCGCATCAACTCTTACCGGCAGCGGCAGGAATCTTCGCCACGAGACGCATCGACGAAGTCAGCTCCTCCATCTGCAACCAGGGACGCAACCAAGCAACGGCGTTGTAGCTGCCAGGTGATCCGGGGATCTCCTCGACCTTCACCTTCCCCTCGGCCAAGGGGTGGCTCGCCTTGACTTCTGCGGATGGATTTTGGCTGGCGGTGACGTAATTGTTCAGCCATCGCTGCAGCCAATCCTCGCAATCGGCACGCTGCATGAAAGAGCCGATCTTGTCGCGGGCAATGCACTTGAGAAAGTGCGCGATCCGCGCGGTGGCCATCACGTATGGGAGCCTCGTCGAGATCGCGGCATTGGCCGTCGCCTCGGGGCGGTCGTACTTCTTGGCCTTCTGGGCCGTTTGGGATCCGAAGAAGACGGCGTAGTCAGTGTTCTTGAAGTGGCAGAGCGGGAGAAAGCCGAGCTTCGAAAGCTCGGCCTCGCGGCGGTCGGTGATGGCGATCTCCGTCGGGCACTTCAGATCCTGATCGCCGTCGTCGCCGGTGAACACATGCGCCGGCAACCCCTCAACCTTCCCGCCGTTCTCGACGCCACGGATCGACGTGCACCAGCCAGTTTGGGCAAAGGAGTCGGTGAGCCGCGTGCCAAAGACGTAGGCGGTGTTCATCCAGCAGTAATTGGAGTGATCGACCTTGATCGATTCCCCGCGCTGTCCAAGGGCCACTTCTTCGTACTGGAATTCCTCAACCGGCTTCGTCGATTGTCCGTAGGGAAGACGCGCCAGGGTGCGGGGCATGGTGAGCACGACAAACCGGGAGTCCTCCGAATCGCGGAAGCTGCGCCATTTGGCGTAGCTCGTGTCGAGGAAGATCTTCTCGAGGTCGCGGGGCTTCGAGAGTTCATCGAAGCTGTCCATGCCGAGCAGTTCGGGGCCAGCGGCGGTGACGAAGGGGCAGAAGCCAGCGGCGCTGACCTGCGACATCTTCGTGAGGAGGTCGATGTCTTCCGGGTGGTTGGTGAACTGGTAGTCGCCGATGAGGGCCCCATAGGGCTCGCCACCGGGGGAGCCAAACTCGGCCTCGTAGACCTTCTTGAAGATCTGGCTCTGGTCAAACTCGACCGCCTTGTCGAGATCCTTGAAGACCTCGCGCTTCGTGGCGTTCATGACGCGGATCTTGAGTGACGCGCCGGTCTCGCTGCTCATGATGAGATGCTGGAGCCCGCGCCACGACCCTTCCAAAGCCTGGAAGCTCGGATGATGCATGATCGCGGCGAGTTGCTGCGACATTGCCGCATCGATCTGAGCAATGGCCGCGGTGACGGTCTTGGTGACGTTCTTGTCGAACTTCATCGTCCCCTGAACGGCATGTTCCACCAAGGCGTGGATCAGTTCGTCACGGCGGGGCTTTTCCACCGCGCGGGGCATCTGGCTCGTGATCTGGTCGAGGAGGCTGCCCTTCGATGCCTCGGCATGGCTCGCGACATCCGCAGAAGCGTGGTCTTTTTTGGCCGACGACATAGGTCACTCCTTCGGTTTGTTGTTCGCTTTCCCGCCCACCCCGATCTCGTCTGCCAGCTTTTTGAGCTGCTCACTGTTCTGGAGAATCTTTTCCAGTTCGCCCTCGAGCCCTTCGGCCCGATCAACGGCCGAGAGCAGATCGCGGAGCCGGTTGCGGGTGTCGAGAAGCTTTTTCAGCGGTTCGACCTGCTCGACAATCCGGGCCGGCTCGAAATCCTCCATCGAATTGAACTGCAGCTTGACGGCCATCTCCGAGCCATCGTCGGCGAGGGTGTTGGCGGCGCGAAACTCGAGACCCGGTGCCATCCTCGCCATCACATCGTTGAAATTGTCACGATCGATGTTGATGAACTTGCGGTCCTTGAGGGGCTTGAGCGGCTGGGTTGGATTGCCGGTGAAATCACCGAGCACGCCGACCACGAAGGGCAGATCTTTGACGACCGTTGCCCCTTCGGTTTCCACCTCATAAGAGATGTGGACACGCGGCTTACGAACGCGGTTGAGTTTGCTATGGATTGATTCAGCCATGAATTGCCCCCTGTTTCCGACGCCGGAGTTCCGGTGGTACCTATTCCTGAGAGGTTGGATTTCTTGCGGACGCCGCCCGGATGGGACGGGCCGCAGAGAGACTTCAAAACCCTGCTCTCGCGTCTGGGCCGATTGTCACAGCGGGACGCCTCCCACCCCGCCGGGAAAGAACCGGCCGGAAGAGTCGCTCGCTTTGGAATCGCTCGCCGCAACCGGTTGAACCGGTTTGCTCAGGATGGTTCTTCGAACGAGAGCCCCACCAATTTCCCGACCGTGGTCAGGACAGCAGGATCGCCGATCAGTTCCCTGTAGTACTGGTCACGTGGCAAGGATGCCATGCGGACAATATTGCGGATTTGAACGGCAATAAGGCTGTGGGGATCGCTCTTTTCGAAGAATTCCGCCACCCGAGCAAGAGCTGCAATAGCATCTTCCCTTGTGATAACGGTGGATGCAAGGGGGGGAGGGCCCATTGGGGCAGTCGGGTGGGCGTTGCCTTTTTCCGGGAGTGGCGTATCGGTCGCCGGAGGGGGCAGGGTGGACTCGCTCTCGATCGCCGCGATTCTCGACGGGGCAGCCGATTTGAGGACTTCCCGGCATTCGGCGAAGAGGTTGGTGAAGGGACCGGTTGGGAGGACGGCCATCCCGGCCGAAGCCTTGGCAACGGCTTCCGAGAGGGCGATCCAAGCGGTCGCGGCCCGGTTGAGATCGCCGTAGACGTCGGTCAGGAAATCCTTTTGAGATTCCAGCACCGCCGTTCGAAACTGTTCCGGTGTGACGACTCTTCCCCCCCGATCAGCCTCCGGGGACCTGCCGTCAGCCAGCCCTTGGAGGGACGCGCTGATGCGTTGGTGGCCGAGGCCGAGCGGATCGCAGCTGCGGCCATCGGTCAGTGGCGCGTTGAGAATCGCCGCGATCAGGAGCCCGTCGGTGTCGATTCCAATGAGCCGGGTGAACGGGAGGATCCGCTCGGTTGCCACGGTCTCTTCGTCTGCCGGCCCATCCTCGGGATCAGGCACGGGAAACAGCGAATCCCACTGCGATTGGATCATCGTCCGGGCGATGTCGAAGCCGGCTGCCAATCCCGCAAAGCCGTCGGTGCGGAGCAGGGCCTCGGTGAGGACGGCGGCCACTGCTAGGTCGTGGGTCTTTTCGCGCAGCAATCCGAGCGATAGGTCGCGGGCCTTGGCCCAGGTCGGGACTGCGCTCCGCCAGGTGGCGTCATCGCCGCCGTCGTCCGCCCGGCGCTCGGTGCGTCGCGCCTCGTCACGGAAATCGCGGATGGTTGACCAGGTCGCAGCGGCGGTGGGATCGTCGCGGAGATTGACCCCTGAGGGGAGCTCTGGCGAGATTGTCCGCGCGTAATCTTCGAGGTTGATCGGGATGCTGACAGGCATGATGCCCTCCACGGAAAACCAGTCGTTGTGCCGCCGGATGGATGAGCGATCACACGATCGAGTCGTCCGGATCGGCACGCCCACCGCGGACGTTATCCAGTCGTCGGGAAACGATCTCCCAACTGGAGGCTAGTTCACGGGGGCGGAGTGTCAATTCATCGGACGTGGCAGGGCCTGCAAGACACCGGCCCGCGATCGGGAGAATCGGTACGACCCCGCCGCGACGACTCTGCCGCACCAACGGACGGGGTACGTCTCCACCGCCTGCTAGCCCCCCCACAGCATCCGCCGGGAGAGGAACGTCGCGAAGGCGATGGCCGCAGCGGCGCTGATCGCCCACAGCAGTCTGGCAATCCGCAACGCCTGGATGTCGCTTGACTCGACACCGGGGGCCCATTCGAGGTCTCCCTGTGAATCGAGGAGTTTCTCCAACGCACCCCCGATGAAGGCCTGTTGATCGCGCCCCTCGCCACAGGACGCCAGATAGCACCCCGAAATAAACGGCGGGAGGGCGGTCGTGTCACCTTCGGCCGCGACGAAAGCCCGCTGCAGAATCCACGCCAGCCGCGCCGACAGATCGCAGCGGACGCGCGACAGCAGGGCCACAAGCGCCGCGTTGTCTTTTTGAACAAGCACATCGGGGGTTCGCAGTAATCGTCCCTGGATGAGGTCCTCGACAGCACCGCAGGCCCTGGACGCCAGGGCACCGAGCTGCTCGGACGTGGCTACCAGGCCGGTGGGGAAGCGTTGGCCGATTCTCGATTGCCGCTCACCGGGAGGGGTGCGGAGGATCAATTCTGCTACGCCCTGATCTGGTGTCGTGCACAGCAGCAGGGCGACCACGGGAGCCCGGACGCCCATGCCGCGACCGAGTGAAGCGAGGTCCTCGCCGAGCGCTCGACCAACCGCCATGGTCTCCGCCTCGCCACGCTCGATCATGTTCCAGGGAAGGATGGCGAGCGTGCCGTTGATCGGCGCCAGCCCGCCACGCTCTCGGCGCACCAGCTCGCAGACGTAACGGAGGCGCATCCTCATCTCCTCGTGGAGACGCAACGATCCGGGGCTCCTGGTGGCAGGGGCGGAGTCTTCGCCATGGCGACGCGTCACCGACGCGGTACCTCCGCCTGTCTCCGCCGACGATACCTCCTCCCCGATGACCATGCCGCGGTGATCGGTCACCAGCGTGCGGGGCTCTTCCCGCGAGACGGTCTGGGTGTCTTCCGATCCTCGCCTCGACAGGTCGGAGAGTTGGCTGCTCCGCGAGAGGCTGACATAGACCGCATCGGCGCCTCCCCACACATGGAGCCCAGCGGCTCCGGCCGGCGACGCGCGGACGGTGAGTTCGCTGGGAGAATCGGCAAAAATTCGCTTCTCCTCCTCGTCGGACGAGCCACCGAGAACGATGAACACGGGAACGTCTGTGATCGCGATCCTCTGGTGATTCAATTCGAGCATCGCGGCGTTCCAGGCGGCGAGGATGTCGGGCCAGCGACTCGTCTCGCGCTCCAGCCAGAGCCGGGCCGCCTGATAGACGAACACCGGCCCGAGGATCAGCAGTGCTCCCAGCAGGGCCAGCTTGTAGGGGTGCCACCACGCCTGGATCACATGACGCTCGTTTCCGATCACGAGCACGCCAATCGCCAGCGCGACGGTGAGCAGTTGGAAGAGTGCGACGAGTGCGGCGATTTTTCCCGCCGTCGACAGCCCCGCCATGGTCCGTGGCAGGTTGACCAGTGGCAGGAACGGTGTGAGGAGCCAGCGCAGCCATGCCATCGTCATGTTCCCCGCCCAGAGGAGTCGATTTCAGCGCAACAGAACTGATTTCCGATGCCCGCCATCACCGCATCACGATCCGCCATGCGGCGACGAAGACGCATGCGGTCACCATGGTCGCGACGAGGCTCGCCCAGAGGAGTCGAGATCCGCCTGAGAGAGGGGGGGCGCCGGAGAGTTCCGGCGCCGTGTCGGGCAACGGTGGCCGCCCATCACCCACGCGCACGAGCTGTTCCTGGGTTCGCAGCCATTGCCGCAGGGACGGCAGTTGGTCCCTGAAGATACCGCGGAATCCCAGCACGACAGCCAGGATGAAAACTTCGAGCGCGTCGCGGCTGGCCAAGCCGACCGCCTCCTCCGCGCGGCCGTAGAACTCCGTGGCCCGGTCGCGGGTGCGGCACATCTCGACCTCGAGCGCGTTGTTCTCCCACCAAGCCTGCCCCTTCCAGGGGATGTCGACGATCAGCAGTTCGTCGATCAGCGATATCAGGGCGTACGAGGCCAACTCCCAATCGCGAATCCTCGTTCCGGGCACGCGGGAAGCGCCCTGCTCGAGCACACCACGGATGTGGGCGTGTTCCTCCACGGGGCGGCCGGCTCTCCCGGACCGAGCACGCTCCACCAGGGCCAGCACTTCCAGCATCACCGGATCGAGGGCTGCGGCGAACTCTGGGGACATCGTGGGGGGTCGCAGGCAGGTGCACGCTCTCCGGGGATGACCGGAGGCATGGAGGAATGGTGACGATCACGCGGTGCGGGGAACGGCGAACAGGGCAAATTCCAGGGAGATCGGCTGGCCTTCACGCGAGACTTGAATGCGGCGGTTTCCCGGGAGCGTGGCGCTGTTGAGGAGGAGCGTCTCCCGCAGACGGATGGAGAGCGATTGCGAGTCACGGACATCATTCCAGGCGACATTCTCGCGCCCGATCTGGTAGTAGAGCCACCCTCCCTTGTCGGGCAGGGCCCGCGGCGGTCGATCGACCGGGAGCAGCTGCAGTCCGGGGACTCCCATCCGGAACAGATGGTCGACCTGCCGGGCGCTCCCCAATTTCCAGTCGAGTTGGGTGTTTCCGTTGAGAAGCCGGCGGCACTCTTCCTCCGGCATCTCTCCCCGGAGAACACCGACGTACCAACGCCAGTCTGCCTGGAGCCACTTCGCCTCGAGTGTCACCCCCAGGGAAGCAGGCCCGGTTCCGAGGAAGTAGCGCTGCTCGAACTCGTGCGCGACGACGCGGGAGAGGAGTCGCTCGATCCGGTCCTTGACGTGGTGGAAGATCCTCGCCAGATCTTCATGGTCGTAGAGGGGAAGATCTGCAAGCCGCCGGTTCGGCTCGAAAACCGAGAGCTGCCCGACGACTCTGCAGAGTTCCTGATAGGCCTGACGGGGATGGATCCCGGCGGCGAACGCCACGGTGCGCAGTGCCGCCTGCGACTCGAGCAACTTGGAGAGCATGATCAGCCTGTCGAGATCTCCCGGCTCCGATGACGAGAATCCGATGTCACGACTGACAGCCTGCTCCGACAGCACCTCGGTCTTGCGCCCGAGCATGTCGTAGACCGCGCGCACGACGTCACGACCGAGGCCATCCCAGGCGTCGATCGTGAGCATCGGCGGAAAAAACTCCGGGTCGATCTCCGGTGCCGTCTCGCGGTTGCCGGTGCGCCGCAATTGCGCGATCGGCAGCAGTTCATACCCGGCGAGATCCTCGTTGGAGATGAGCAGCCTGACATTCAGACGACGGAAATCGACATCCTGATCATTGCCCCCGCTGGTTTCGTCCTGCGTCGTATGACGGACGGAACTGAATCGGCTCCGGTCGGCAGGGCCTGGAGGGGTGACGTTGGCCCCGGCTGGATCGAGCCTGGGCACCGCCAAATAGACGCGCACCGTGTCGTCCGAGGCGAGGGCTTCGCTCAGTGCCGCGCCGAGTGCCGGCTCCTGCTGGCGGGACTGCTCGATGCCGATCCGCCCTGGTTCCTCACCTGGCTCGAGCCACACGAGCGTCCCGTCGCGGAGAACCGCCCGGCAGGCCCGCAGCTCAAACTGGCGGTTCGCAAGCGCGATCGGATCGATCTCCAGCTTGACAATGCCGTATCCGCAGGGATCGCGTCCGGCCAGCTGCAGCGACAGGTACTCGCCCCAGTGTCGATCGGAAGCCTGGAAATGATGGGGACGGAGGAACATCCCCTCCGACCAATGAACCGGCAGATGTCGCATGGAAGACTTCCGATGGGGCGACGAGACTCGTCATCCCGGCAAGGGGCAAACCGCGGGAGGCAGCCAAGGATTCCAACGCCGCTGTGCAGTCGACCGCCATCCGAGTCGGAGACTGCACGGCAAATCCCACGTTACCGAGGCCCAATCCGCAACTCTCAACCAGTCAATCATGATGGTCCCCGGCGAAGGCGGGTCAACCCCATCGGATAGCAAGTGGCAAAACGGCGTCTCTGACGTTGAAACGATGTCATTTCGATCCGGGAGCCCGTTCCGCCCAGCGTCGGTGAACGGCCGTGGATGAAGAGTCCCGCTGCTGGATGCGGCCGTCATCGCTCCCGGAAACCCTCGGCCCGTCGCGCGTCGCCCGAACGGACCGTCCCTGCGGGCGACCACATGGAAAAAGGCCAGGGATGGTTTTGTCCACGGAGGTTTAATCCTCCGGGACTGGGACCCGCAGGGTCTCCGCTGCCACGGCGCGCTCACGGAGCTGCCCGGCTTCGAGCAGCGTCAGTCTCGTGCCCGGGGCAACGCTTCCTCCATGCAGCGGGAACTCAAACTCGTGGTCCACCGTGCCGGCGCTGGGATCGACGGGATGATGCACGGCACGGAGGCACTCTGGCTCCAACCTGACGCGGAGCACGGGGAGCCCGGCCGAGGTGGCGGGGGGATGCCGCTCGGTCACCCGAAGCAGCGCACGACCTTCGCCCGACTTCTCGAGCAGGCATTCGATCGAAACACCGGGGAGCAGAGGGATGGGAAAAGCACGGCGGGCATCGAAGGGAAGATCGGCGAGGTCGATGGAGATCGTCGGCTCGACCGGGACCGTGGTGAACCAAAGGCGGATCTCCGCCTCCGCGGCGTCCTGCGGCCAGTCGGGCACGAGCAGATCGATGACGGGAACCGGCCGATGGGGTTGATAATCCGCGTCCACAAACACCCGTGGTTGTGAGCCGTCCCGAGCGGCTGGGATCACTTCTGCCCACAGTTCGTGAGGGCGTGGGGAGAACAGCGTTTCATCGCTGTTCTGGATGGAGACGGGGAACCGCACCGCACTCCCGTTCCGGCGCGGCAGATGCACCGCGACGAACCAACGTGCTTGGGGGTTGGCAGGATCAGGTAGGTCATCGTGGCTGTCCCTGATCCGCTGTTCGGTACCGCCGTCATACCGGCTGTGCTCAAGCCCACGTCCCTCCGGCGCGACGAACAGCTCCAAGCTTTCTCCGCCGGTGACCGTGATCGTCGACGACACCGGGGCCGCGGCGCTGTCGAGGGTGACTTCGTACGCCTGGCGCGACGGAGGAGCCACGGCCGGGAGTTCCACGGCCTGCCCAAGTTCGGCGACGTGGGGCATCCCATCGGCGCCCTGGACCTTCCAGCGGGTCAGATTCAACGCCTCGCGGAGTGCTGCCATGAGCCGGTCGCCGTCCGCGGCGTGGATCAGGCTCCCCCGGCTCTTCTCGGCGACCATGGCAAGCTCATCGAGACTCGCCTTCTCCTCAGCGCCGAGACGGAAGTCAAAGGCGACGACATCGATGGGGACGGGGGAGGCCCGGCCACGATCGACCTTGGCGAGGGCATCAAGGACATCGCTGGCCGTCGTCGGCGGCTGTACGTCGGTCTGCGAATTCACACCGTCGGTGATCACCACGATCCGCGACGGTGTCTCGGCGTTCCTGGCGGACACATCGGTCTGCAGAGCACGGGTGATCGCCAGATAGAGGGGAGTCTCGCCGGCTGGGGCGAGACGGTCGATGAGTTGTTCGGCGGCATGGGCCCGACCGGGGCCGAGCTGCTGCATCGGCAACACTTGTTGCACGTCATTCCCGGGCTTGGCGTCAAACAAAAGTCCTTCGCGGGCGGCAGCGTCGCGTTCGCGTTCACCGACCATGGACAACGCGGCCCCGTAGCTCCCGTCGGCCTGCTTGGCCCACCGCGTCCGGTGCCCATAGACCCACAGCGACGCATCCCAATCGCCACTGACGGCCATCTGCCGGAGCACCTCGATGAGGGCTCGTTTGGCGACGTCGAACCGCCGTCCCCCACCGGGGATCTGCTCCCCCATGCTGCCCGAGCAATCGAAGACGAACGACACCGATTCGCGACGTTGACGGTGTCCTTTGAGCGTGACGCGCGGAGCCAGCGGCGGACCGGCATTCCAGACGATTGGCGGACGGCCGTCCTGGGGCCTCTCCGGCAAGTTCACCGCGATGCGGTGACCTCGAAAGATCGCGTTGAATGCGATGCTCCCCTCCTGGCTCGCAGCCAGCGCCGATGCCGAACGGCGGTCGACCCGGATCGTTCGCCTGTCCACCGCAGGGCGCTCGTCGTCAGCACGCACCGGCACGCCGATCCGCTGGGTGGCGTCGCCGTCGGTCGCCGGACGAAGCCACACCGGTCCTGCGCCGGATTGGTCGTCGAGCCACGCCGCAGCGTCACCATCGGGGACGCCTGCTTCGGGATGGAGCGTGAAGAACACTTCAGCGGAGTCGCCGTTCGTCGGCATGACTGTCAAGGGTGAGGCGTTGATCTCACCCCATTTCCGGGCCAGCATCTCCAGATGCCCGAGTCTGGTGCGGGTGGTGGCCGATGCACCGTCATCGTCGGCGGTGACGGAGGCTTGCTTGATGCAGATGTCCGCCGCGGCTGCAAACCACGGGGGAGCCTCCGGGGTGCTGTCGGCGAAGAAGTCGTCCATCAGATCTTCTGCGGTCCGCAGGAGGCGATCATGCCAAGCCCGCCGCTGCTGCAGTGCGGCCGCCGACAAACGATCTGCCGGCAGCGACTCGCGCGCCGTCAACGAGGCGGCAATCGGTGCCAGCCTCCGGTATGCCGCCGCGTCGGTGTCTTCAGGCCGGTCGCCGGAACGCCCGAACTCCGAGACGGCAAGCCTCACCGTTTGCCCCCACGTTCCCACGGTCGTGGCCAATTCCGCCGCCGTTGTCGTGCCCGTGGCCGTCGCCCGCAGCGACAATGCCGGCAAGAGCGGATCGACGCGGGTCCCCTGCCAGGCGACCCATCCCGCACCAATGGCGGAGATGTCAGGAGTTGACGGCTTCGGGCGCTCCCTCTCGCCGTGCGTCTGCTGTGAGGAAAGGCTCTGCGAGAGCGTCGATTGACGTTCCAGCAGTTGGATCCTGCGGATCCCG
>CAJAYZ010000698.1 GCA_903949225.1 uncultured Planctomycetaceae bacterium | reverse complement strand
GCCCTCGAGCGGGTCGTTCCCAACCCGACGACCCCGAAGCGAGTCACCGTCCCGGAGGTTCTCGATGCGGCCGCGCCCGATACGCTCGGATTCCGGGCGACGGTCCGCGGAAAGAGCCTCAATGTGCGGCGCAGTCAACCGCGAAACACTCCCACCACGATCAATGCGATCTTCAACCATCGCAACTTCTGGGACGGCCGGGCCAACTTCATCTTCAACGGCGTGACGCCATTCGGCAATCGCGATCCGGATGCCCGAGTGATGAGGTTTGCTGGCGGCAAGCTCACCGAGGTGCGTGTCGCCATCGACAACGCGAGCCTGGCGTCGCAGGCCGTTGGGCCGGCTCTGAGCATCGGCGAGATGTCGGCTCAGAACCGTGATTTCCGGGCCATCGGCCGGAAGCTCCTCGGCTCGACGCCGCTGGTGCTCCAGGATGTCTCGGCTGCCGACAGCGTCCTCGGGGCCTATGCGTTTTCGACGCCGACGGCGCTCAGGAAGGGCTTGAAGATCAAGTATCAGGATCTCATCCAACAGGCCTTCGCCCCCGAGTGGTGGGCCGCCCCCGGCTCGCCCGTGCTCGTCAACGGCGTCGCCTACACGCAGACAGAGGCGAACTTCTCCCTCTTCTGGGGCCTGGCCGTGATGATGTACGAGCGGACGCTCGTCTCCGACCAGTCCCCCTTCGACCGCTTCATGGAAGGGGACGACACCGCCCTCGACGCCCGGCAGAGGCTGGGCCTGTCGTTGTTCATCCACGAGGGAAAGTGCCTCAACTGCCACTCAGGGCCAGAGTTCACCGGGGCTTCGATCCGCTCCCTCGAGGAGCTCGCCAGCGAGAGCAGCGTCGCGAAATACGAACTCATCGAGCGGATGTGGATGCGCGACGGAAAGGCGATCTACGACGCCGGCTTCTACAACATCAATGTTCGGCCGGCGAGCGAGGATGTCGGCGTCGGCGGCACCGATCCCTTCGGACATCCCCTGTCCTTCTCCGCGCAGGCCACCGGGGTCTCCGCTGACGTCGACCAGGTTGGGCCGACCTTCGATTCCCGCAGCTTCGCGATTACGCCTGGCACCGATCCCAAACCCGGCGAGCGACTGTCGGTGAAGGGGGCGTTCAAGGTGCCGACCCTGCGCAACATCGATCTCACCGGCCCTTACTTCCACAACGGCGGCCAACTGACGCTCGAGCAGGTGGTGCAATTTTATGCCCGCGGCGGCGATTTCGCCGATTGGAACCGGGCCAATGGCTTCGAGGGGGATCCCGACATCGAAGTGCTTCCGGAGCTCAACGGCGATCGGGAACGGATCCAGGCCATGGCTGCCTTTCTCCGGTCGCTCACGGACGCCCGGGTGGCCCATGAGAGGGCACCTTTCGATCACCCCGGCCTGAGGATTCCCAACGGCCACAGGGGGATCGGCACGGCGCTGTCGGCCGACACGCTGCTTCCCGGCACGGCCATCTCCGATTTTCTGACGCTCCCGGCGGTCGGCGCCGCTGGCAACACCGCTCCGCTCCAGCCGGTCCTCGGCGGATCGGCCGTCGACGCCACCGGCCAGGCGACCGCGGACGGCCTGCCGTGGAAGGGGCGCTTGGCTCCGGGGACCAAGTTCGTGCCCCTCTTTCCGGCGATCAACACCAACGGTCTGTAGCCGTCGACGAGTAGCGACGACGGCGTGCCGATCGACGCCGACAAATGAAGGCCATTTCGAGGAGCCAATCACGATGGAGGGATGGTTGCGTCAGGTTCAACAGGCTGCAAGCCGCCCCAGACACCGTGGCATGACGCTCATCGAGCTGCTTGTCGTGATGTCGATCCTCGGCCTCCTCTCCGTCACGGTCCTCCCGGCCTTCTCCAGCGGCGAATCGGCGCGGGCCGGGCGCCGAGCGGCGGCGGCGGTCTCGAGCCTCGTCGCCCAGTCACAGGCGACGGCGCTCGGGCGCGCTCCGGCCGCGGGGCTGTGGATCGAGCCGCTCTCAGGCGCCGCCGCCATTGATCTGTCGATCGCGCAGCGCCCCGAGCCCTACCGCGGCGACACATTCACCGCCACGGTCAGCCTCGCGCCGCCGGCGAGTCCCACCGATCCTGTCCAACTCACCTTTTCGCGCGACGGGGCCGACGTGGCCCAAATGTCCGCCCTGCAAGCCGCTCTCTCCGCACCCGGAGCCGGCTCCCGGCCGCTTGTCTCCGACGGCGATCTCATCCAGATCGGCCACGGCTCCGACCTGTTCACGATTGAACGCGACGCCCGCTCCGCAAGCAACGGCTACCAGGCCCGCCTCCGCCCCGAAGCAGGGCAGACCCCCGCCAACACGGTCTGGCCGACGCCGTCGGCCGCCGGTCGATCGACCACCTGGCACAGCTTCACGATCCACCGCAAGCCGGCACCGATCGGGGCCCTTCAATCCCTCGGCAATGGGATGGCGATCGACCTTGCCTGGTCGGGCGTGGGGACCGAGCGATTTGGTCCCGCCCCCCTTGCCGGGGACGATGGCTACCCCCCCCTCCCCGGATACAATCCAGGGCAGGCGCTCGCGATGATGTTTGATTCGGCGGGCGCCGTGGCGGAAGTGGTATTTCTCAATACGGCATTGTCTGGGGCGCGGGCCGAAGCGAGCGTGCCGGTGCGTGGGCCGATCCTGCTGCTCGTCGGCCGCATCGACCGCTGTGGGCTTCCCTACAACCCGGCACCGACAGAGGACAGCCCAGGTGCCAACTGGCAATATGCCGACTCCATGTGGATCGCGATCGATCCGAAGACCGGGCTGGCCCGATCGGTGCCCCCGGCGATCCACATCCAGAACCAGCCGGTGACCAATGCCCGCGACTCCCAAAGCTTTGTCCGGTCTACCCCGTGACCAACGGAGCCGTCGTGGCATCACGCTCCTCGAGGTGCTGATCTCGATCGGGATCCTCGCCATCGGGCTGACGTGCGTCCTCGGCCTGATCGTCGCCGGCCGGACCTCCGCCGCCCGCAGCATCGTCTACGACCAGATCGGCACCGTCACCGAGAACGCCCGGGCCGATGCGCTCACGCTCGGCCTGACGAGGCTCGATGCCCTCACCAGCCCCACTGGCGGTGATTGCCCCGCGCCGCCATTGATCTTCGATCCGATCGGCTTGGCCACCGGCGTCTGGCCGGCCGCATCGGGGCTCCGCCCCGCCGTGCTCCGTGCCGCCGGCCCGCTCAGCGTGCCCGACACGGCAGGCGCCCAGCCCCGCGCCTTTCCCATGGCCGGATATGCCTTCGAGACCCGCGACGACCTCGCCTCCACAGCCCCGTCGAACGATGACGATCTGCCGCGCAATCAATTCACCGCCGGGGTGCGTTCTTTCCACGGCCGCACCACCTGGCTCGCGCTCCTCACCCATCCGTTCACGACGCCGCTCGAATCCTCACAGCAGGCGACGCTGACCGTCATCGTCTGCCACAAGCGCGAGCCCGGCGTGATGCCGCCGCCAGCCGGCACGCTCCCCCCCGATCTCAGGGTCGCGGCGGCCGATCGGCTCGAGTGGTCGACCGGCACGCTCGTCGCGGGGCGCGCCAACAACGAGGTGGTGCGGGTCGGGGCATGGCTGCTGCTGGCCGGGACAACGACCGACCCGGTCATCCCTCCGAAGGTCTACCGGCTCGTTCAGGCTGATCTCGATCGGACCGGCACTGGGGCCACAGTGGCCTTCGAGGGGAATCCGCGGTTCGATGCCATGACGTTTCCCCGCAACGCCTATCTCCTCCCCGACGCAATCTCGGCCACCGAATACACCGTCACCATGCAGGGGGCCGACGAGTACGCTCGCTGAAACCCTTGCACCTTCTCCCCCCCACACGTCCCGGTCACCGTCGTGGCGTGCTGTTGCTGGTTGTGCTCAGCATGCTGACGCTGTTCATGCTCCTCGGGATCACGTACGTGGTCACCGCGAGCCGGGCGCGGACGACGGCCCGGGCTTTCGCCAAGCTTTCGGCCGGCGTCTCGGAGGCGCGGCTCCCCACCGAACACCTCCTCGAGGAATCGGCCCTCCTCCTCCTCCGTGGCCGGCGCGATCCGCTCCTCTCCGGCCGCGAGCCGGCGAGCCTGAGCAAGAGCGGCACGACGCATGCGCTCCAGTTCGAGTCGCTCCTCGTCGACCAATACGGCAACGCTCCACCCCTCGAGGGCACCGTGTCGGCAGCCGAGGTGGCCGGCCCGTTCTGCACGCTCACCGTCACCCTCGGTTCCGAATCGCAAGCCCCGCCGTCGCCGCTCCCCTTCGCCCACTTGAGTGGGCGGATCCTCACGCTGCGCCCCAAGCAGGGGGGAGCGACGAGCCATCCGATTCTCCGTGCCGAGCCATCCGGCCCCGATCGTCTGCGGCTCTGCATCGCCACGCTCGGGCCGCCGATCGAACGGCCCGGGGCGGGGCGATCCTTCCAGGCCCCACCGGCCGGCACGCCGTTCCTCGTCAATGGCCGGCCCCATGCCGGAGTGGCCACGCTCAACGAGGCGTGGGACGCCTACGACTTCCCCGCCAACGCCTTCCTCGCCCATGTCGAGCCCGATCCGGAGCAGCCGGCGCGCTCGAAGGTGATCCGGCCGTCGATGTTCCGGATCGAGGCCACGCCCTCGCTCCATGACGACGACCCGACCAACGACGATCTCGATGGCGATAGCGTTGACGACCGGGCCGACAACGACAACGACGGCGTCCACGATGGCTGGTTCTTCGACCCCGGCTTCCCCACGATCCGTGGGGAAGCCGGTCTGCCGATCCGCGTCGACATCTCCTGCCTGATCCTCGACATGGACGGCCGGCTCAACGTCAACGCCCATGGATCGATCCGTGACCTCGTCTCCTTCCCTTCGCCGCTCCCCTTCGGCAGCGGCTACGGCACCGCCGAGATCAATGGCGCGACCGTCTTCCGCTCGCTTGCCGACGCGAGCACCGACCCGGCCGACGACAATCCCTGGTTGAACCTCCTCCTCGGCGGTCGCACCCCGGAAACACTCTTCTCGGCTTCCGCTCCCAGGCCGGGGGACAGGCTCCTGCCGCTGAAATACCCGAATGGGCAGGAGATCGAGGGACGCTACGGCTGGCGGGCCAACGACAACCCAAACCCGATTCTGAACAGCGACACGCTCGCCGACCTCGCCACGCGCGTGGCTTTGCCTGGGCGCAACGGCGAGGACGATCCGGCGAGCAAGGATGACGAAGCGGGGCTGCTGGCCGTGCCGGCGGGGAACCGCGGCTGGGCGGTCGATCTTCAGGGGCGCCTCCAGACCTCCGCCACCCCCTCCACCGGTCCGGTGCCGAGCCTCGCCTACACCAAGGCCGACACGACGAGCGAGTTTCAAGACGATCCCTACGAGCTCCAACTCGACTACGACCGCCGTCGCACCGAGCTCAACGACTCCCGCACCGCCGGCCGGGGGTCGAGCCCGATCCCCGACAACCCCTTCTCTCCGGCGGAGTTTGAGCGCATCCTCCGCCCCTATGACGACGACACGATGCTCCTGCCGCAGCGGATGGCGGCCCTCCTCGGCTCGCAGGCGGAAGCGACGCGGCTGGTCGTCACGAGTGACAGCTGGGATACGGCGAGCCTCCTCGGCGATGCCGCTCGACGGATCTACGACTACTTCGCCGCCATCCCTCCCGACCTCCTCCACGAGCACTTTCCGGAAGGGGCGTGGGACGCCGTCACCAACGGCACACACCTCCCCAACAATCTCCTCCCGGCGGAGTTCGCGGCCGGCATGCGAATGGATGTCACCCGGCCGGTGGAGGGGCGTCGTGGGCAGCGGCGGCTGTTCTTCAAGGATCTCTACATGGCCGCGGTGGCGCTGTCGACTCTCCCTGGCATGAATCCCCAGCCCGACATCGCCGCCAACTGCGCCCAGTGGGCCGCCAACGTGATCGAGTATCAGGATGCCGACTCGACGATGAGCCGCTACGAATACGACACCGAGCCGCTCGACGGCTGGGATGTCGACGGCGACCCGGCCACGAAGGACACCGACGCGGCGACGGTGTGGGGGGCCGAGCGACCGGAGGTGGTGATCACGCAGACGCTCGCCTGGGAGGATGCCGACGCGAAGAAAGGGGAGCTGTTCGTCGTCCTCCACCATCCCTGGGATGCCCGCTTCAACGGCGGCCCGGCGGGGTCGGCAGAGCCGGTCGATGCAAATCTCCGCGGGGCAACTCCCGACGCGGTCGACCTCGGCCGCAGCGTGTCGGGCGATCCGATCTGGCGCCTGCGCTGCGGCGGAACGTTTCCCTTTCCGCAGGGGAAGTCTTCGCTCAAGGCCAACCAGTGGATGTTTGTGAAGCCTGACGGACCGTCGCCGAAGGGTTTTCAAGCTGCTCCCGAGCCGGGCGCCAACGCCGTTGTCACCCCGATTGCCGGCTGCCGGGCAACGCTCCCTGCCGCTGATCCGAACGCGCTCGATCCCCGCAAGACCAGCGTCACCCTCGAACGGCTCGCCGATCCGACCGCTCCCCACGACGCCGCCACGAATCCGTACCTGATCATCGATGCCCTGCCGGTGTTCGTAGCCGATCTGCGGCCCGACCCGTCGGCGCCAGACGACAGCGACAGCGACAGCGATAGCGATAGCGATAGCGATAGCGATAGCGATGACACCCCGGCTGACGACCCGCTCAAGAAGCGCAACAAGACCCCGACGGCGTGCAAGCGGAGCAACGCCTGGGTCCAGCAGGATGAGGAGCGGCCCTTCCAGAAGAACGAGACGCCGGCGGTGACCGCGGTTTGGGACGGCGCGCCTCCCTGGATGATGTGGCCCAACCGCCCGATCACGAGCCCGGTCGAGCTGATCTTCGTGCCCGGCTTCGGAACATTCCGCGTCCGCGACGAGACGAGCACCGAAGGGAAGGGGATGCTCGCCGAGTATTTCACCCCCACCGACGACGGCATCTACCTTCCCGACATCATCCCTGGCGACAGGATGCTCGCGCTCGACGTGTTCACCGTGCCATCGCGCTTTGCCGGCGTGCGTCACACGATCGACCGGACGGCCGGCTACTGGGACGCCGTCAAGGCGCTGCGTGTCGGGTTCTACGGCAACGCGGGCGCCCAACACCAATCCCCTGCGGAGTTCAACCAGATCGCCACCGGCCGTGAGCCGGGGCGCGTGAACGTCAACACGATTCAATCGGATGCCGTCTGGGAGGCGGTCGTGCAGGGATCGGTGCGACGCGACACGGATCAAGCCCGATCGAAGCGGCCCCCCTTCGGCCTCGTGAAGGCCCGCACGAGTGGCACAAACGCCGCCAACAACGGCTACGCGGAACTGGCCAGCAGCGGCACCGCGGGCACGCTCCACCCGGCCAAGTCGACG
This sequence comes from uncultured Planctomycetaceae bacterium, assembly GCA_903949225.1. Classification (GTDB taxonomy): domain Bacteria; phylum Planctomycetota; class Planctomycetia; order Pirellulales; family UBA1268; genus QWOP01. Next base: position 1,875 of record CAJAYZ010000698.1, on the reverse strand, counting down.
CCCCAGTTGCTCAACCTCTCCGGCATTGACGGCATCAAGCCACTCATCATCCGCAACGACGCCGTCTCGATCCCCGATGCCAATCTCAATCCGATGCACGAATACCACACGGCGCTGCGGCTGGGAAATATCGCCACCAACCGCTCGCACGTGTTCGGGATCTGGATCACGCTGCGGACGATCCCGACGACCGGGACGACGACCGGGGCCGGGACGCCGCCGCCGATCGATCGCGATGCGATCCGCTACCACCGGATGTTTCTCCTCTACGACCGCTCGATCCCGGTCGGATTCGCGCCCGGCCACGACCACAACGTCCGTGACGGCATCCTCCTGCAGCGGGTGATCCGTTGAACCGGCGCGGACTGACCCTCACGGAAATGCTCGTCGCCACCGCGCTGACGGTGATCGTGATGGCGGTGGTGGCGCAACTCTTTTCGGTGTTCGGCGCGAGCGTCTCGGGGAGCCGATCGCTCACCGAGCTTTCGGCCCGGCTGCGCACCACCTCCTACCGGCTGCGGCGCGATCTCGGGGGGGCGACCGCGGCACTCCTTCCCCCCTTGAGCCCGTCGGAGGGGGTGGGGTATTTCGAGATCCTCGAGGGACCGCGCCGCGACCTCGACGCTGCCGACGGCTCCGACGAGCTCCGGGCTGACGACGACGACGTGCTCCTGTTCACGACGCGCGATGTCCGCGCCCCGTTCACCGGCCGGTTCCCCGGCGGCTCGATCCAAGGCGACACCGCCGAAGTGGCCTGGTTCCTCCGCCCCACCGTTCCGGCCACCTCACCGCCGACCCACACCCTCTACCGACGGCAGCTTCTCGTCCTCGGCTACGTCGGCAAGGATCCGTTCCACGCCAACGGCAACCGGGTGGCCTTGAGCACGTTCGCCGATGGCTTTCGCTCGTTCTTCGATCAATTCGATCTCTCGGTCGCCCGGCTCGGCGACGATCTCATCCCCAACACGCTCTCCGATCTCACCCGGCGTGAGCGCCGCTTCCTCCACAACGTCGCCGGCGACATCACCGGATCGGGCTTCCCTTACCCGTTCCTCGCCGACCACCAGATCCCCTCCACCGATCCCGCCCGCGACACGCTTCCCGCTGCCGCTGCGGGGCTGATCTTCGACGGCCCTTCGGCGCGTCGCGGCGAGGACATCATGCTCGCAAACGTGGTCGCGTTCGATGTCCGCGTCTTCGACCCGGCGGCGCCGCTCGCCGAATCCTCCGGCACGGTTGTCGCCCCGGGCGACGATGTCGCGATCACCCCGGGGCTCGCCACCGGGGCCTATGTCGATCTCGGCAACGACATCAACGTCGCGGCGGGCTTCCCCGCGCCCCCATCCGCCCCGCGCTTCGCCGGGCAGGGCCATCCGTTGAGCAAGCTCGCGGGCTCTGCCTCCGCGCGGCGCACCTACGACACCTGGAGCACTCACTACGAATCCAACGGCCTCGACGAGGATGGCGAGGCAGGTGTCGATCAGGGGAGCAACGATCTCGACGATGAAGTTCCTTCCCGGGCCAACGGCGCGGTGCCACTCTGGCCGAAGGATGGCGTTGTCGACGACGCCGGGGAAAGGGAGACCTCTCCGCCGTATCCGTCACCGCTCCGCGGCATCGAAATCCGCCTCCGCTGCTACGAGCCGACGAGCCGTCAGCTCCGCCAAGTGACGATCCGCCACACCTTTCTCCCGCACTGACTTGAGCGCAAAAAAAGCCATCCATGGCCTTTTTTTGCTTGGTGGGCGTCGCATCCGGCGACGCCTCGTCGAATGGCAATACGCCATCCATGGCCCGTCGGCTGCCCTTGAATCATCAACGGCCTCTGCGAGGGGTTGGCCGTACCACGGGAGACGGCCTCGCCGGCAAGCGCAG
>CAJAYZ010000697.1 GCA_903949225.1 uncultured Planctomycetaceae bacterium | reverse complement strand
TCCGAGTGCCCAGGAAGCCTTTTTCGGCAGGCTTCTTGAGCCGCACCACGCCGTCTTTTTCGCGCAGGCCAGAAACTTTTTGCTTGGCCTGCTTCTTTTCGATCGCAGCGATTTTCGCCCCGGCATCGTGTTCGAACGTCGTCTTCAACTCGGTCCATGTATCGAAATACTGTGTGGGCATGAGGCACTCCTTCGGTGGTGGTGGCTGATGAAGGTCGGGGAATCGGGTTTTCGTGGCAAGGGGGCGAAAAAGGTGCTCGGCTTCTTCAGGACGCCGATGGCGTGATCGAAGGTGATTGCCGTGGAAGGATCCTGGTTCGGTCTGGAATCGAAAGGGATCACTCGTTCTCGGGGATGTCTTCGACCTCGTCGCCGCCGACCTCGATCGTGGCTTTGCCGTAGGGAAGTGGCTTGAAGGCCTTGAGGAGCTTGGTGATCCGCATCTTCATGGCCGGCAGTTGCTTGCCGCCGAGCTCGAGAATCATCGTTCCCTTGCTGTCGGGGTGGGGCTTGGCGGTTCCCCAGGTGCCCCGCTTGATGCCGGTCGCCTTCTTGAGGGAGAGCATCAGCTTCTTGCCCCCCTTGATGCGGTGGAACAGGAAGCGGCTCTCCTCCGGTGAGCGGCCGGGGACGAAGGCGAAGTTGAGGGGGATGATTTTCATCAGCCGCAGCTGGGCACGGAGATATTCGCCGTAGGCTTCGTCGTCTTCGAGGATCGAATCGTGGTCGGCCTCGTCGGCGCCGTGCCCCGCCTTGATCGCCGCGGCCCGGCTCGCTGCGATCAGCTTGGAAAACTTCTTCAAGGCCTGGGCGGTGTTGGCAAGATCGTCCGGGTCGACGTCGGACCGGCCTCCGCGCGGGCTGCGCTTGAGCAGCTTGGCGATCTCGTCGGCGAGGTCATCGGCCGATTCTTCGATGGCGTCGATGCTGCCAATGACGGCTTGCTGCGTTTTGTCGGTCGGGGCGTCGCGATGGGCTTCAGCGGCCTTGGTGTGCGCCCGGAGCGTCTTGACGAGCGTGGTCGAGCCGGCGAGTCCATCCGGGGCGTTGTCGTTCCACCAAGCGGCGTCGAGCTTCGGCGTGGCATTCTTCTTCATGGCACACTTTCGATTGAGCGCACGAGCTGCGCGAGTCGGTGTTCATCCCCTGCGGGGCCCCCAGGAAACCATCCCCTCGGCAGTTCCCGATGTCGTGCAGCCCGCTTGGCTGTGAAGGGTAGCGATCTCTTCGCGAGCGGGCAATGATTCGGCTGCCCGAAGGGGGAAGGGCTGGCCTAGCGTCGGGGGGGGAGGCAGTCCGCGGGAGGGGGCTGTGGTCGGCCTGTACGGGGGAGCGATCGCGCGGTGTCTTCAAGGACCGCGCGGCGCGGCGTATGCTGGCGATGGATCGGAGGGCCTTTGCACGTGTGGCGTGGGCTCCGGGCCAAGCCGCGACAACGGGGTGATCAGGTGATCATGGACGACCTGCCGAATCACGGATCGTTCTCCGAAGATGCCGTGGCGCTGGGAACGCCGACCGCTTCGACGCCCTTCCGAATCGCCGTCCTCGGGGATTTCTCCGGCCGGGGGAATCAGCCGGCGCCGAAGGGGAAGTCTCGCATCGACCTCGAGGGACTCCGCGGCCGCAAGGGGATCAGGATCGACGCGGACGATTTCGACGAGGCGATCGCGGCGCTGACGCCGCACGTATCGATCCGCCACGGCAAGGAGACGATCGAATTGGCCTTTGCGGCGATCGACGACTTCGACGCCGAGGAGATCATCGCCCGAACCCCACGGTTTCGCAGCGTCGCCACTGCCGATCGGGCCACGCTCCTCGCCGCGCTCCTCCACGATCCTGCGTTCCGGGCGCTCGAGCGGACGTGGCGCGGGGTCGACTGGCTGCGGCGGAAGGCCATTCGCCAGGGGCAGCGGGTGGAAATCGTGCTCCACGACGTCACGGAGGCCGAGCTGACCGCTGCCGTGAACGATGTCGATGATCTGGCCGAGTCGCCCCTCCACGCCTGGCTGGTGGAGCGGTCGGTGAAGCTCAACGCCGGCCAGCCGTGGGGCGTTGTGGTGGGATTGCACGGGACGGAGATGACTGCGGCCGCCGCGCGGGTGCTGACGCGGATCGGCCAGATCGTTCGCCGGGCGGGCGCCCCCTACCTGACCGAAATCCGGTCGCCGGTTTGGGAGAAGTCGTTTGATCCAGGGGAGGAGCATGCGGAGGCATGGCAGACGCTGCGCCGTGATCCCGTGGCGGCGAACATCGGCCTGGCCGCGCCCGGATTCCTCGTCCGCCTCCCCTACGGAGCGAGGGGGAAAACCGCCGGGCCTTTTCCCTTCGAGGAATCGACCGTTGGCGGCGACAAAGCCCATCTCCTCTTTGCGAGCCCGGCCCTGGGGTGCGCGGCATTGTTGGCGATGGCTTTTGCCAAGCAGGGCTGGGCGCTGCGGCCGGGGAGCGAACCAGGGCTCGCGCAGATGCCGGCGCATGCGGCCCGCGACGGCGATGGAGACGAGATCCTCATTACGGTGGAGACGCCGTTGACGCAAAGGGGCGTCGAGAGCCTCGCTGCCCGGGGGGTGATGGCCCTGCAAGGGGTTCAGGGGAGGGATGAGGTGCGGGTAAGCCGGTTTCTCTCGCTGCTTGAGCCCCATGAGGACGAACTGGCCGCCGCGCTGGCAGGGAGCTGGGGGCAAGGATCGCTCGGGCGTGCACCCGGGAAAAAAGATGAACCGATCGGAAGGGGCGCTGACGGCTCTCCCTCGGCGGCGGCTGCGAAGTCCTTGGAAGAGCAGCAAGCCGAGATGGATGCCTTGTCAGAAGCGTTGAAGCGGGCGCCTTCGCGGCCTGGCGACCACGACTGGCCGTCGAAGGACGACTCAGGCAAGGACGACGACTCCGACAAGGATGACGACGACTCCGACAAGGATGACGACGACTCCGACAAGGATGACGACGACACGGATGACGACTCCGATGATGAAGACGAGGTCGACGATGATTCGGACGATGACGAGCCGCCGGTGAAGAAGGGGGCGGGCGGCAAGAAGGCGGCGAAGAAAGCCGCGAAAGGAAAAACATCGTCTGACGACGACGAAGACGAAGACGATGCGGAATTAGCGGCGCTGCTCAAGAAGCTCGGCAGCAGCGACGATGACGACTCGGATGACGACGAGCCAGACGACGAGCCAGACGACGAGCCGCCAGTGAAGAAGGGGGCGGGG
>CAJAYZ010000696.1 GCA_903949225.1 uncultured Planctomycetaceae bacterium | reverse complement strand
TGGTTCGTGAACTCGTACCTCATGATCCGGTACGACGTTGCCACGGCACCGTACCCGGCACCGATGGTGTCGGGCGCGTTCCCGGCGTCACCAACCGTCACCCAGTCGATTATTCCGGCGTTGGCGATAGAGCCACACGGAAGGCAGGCCAAGGCAGCGAGCCAGACGGAAACGGTTTTCAAAGAAAGGCACGCCACTGGATCGATCCTTTTGTTGGGGCGGATGTGCGTTTGAGGGTAAAGCCGGACCGCCCCCTTGGCTCGTTCTAACCCCACTCCCCAGCCCGTCAAGACCCCGTCTAACAGGCTCTCAGAGCTTCCGCGAGCCACGGCCGGCCGATCACTTTCCCCGGCATTTATTCGGCCGACAGGGCAGGCAAAACAAGCTCATAGCGCCATGGATAAAGCGCAAGCGGAAAGACACTTTGTGCCATCCCCACAGAGCAATGGTCGCATCCCCGCCCGGATCCCACAGCGGCACCGGCGTCTGATCCGCTACCGGTTTGAACCGGGTAGGAATTGAAACGTGTCTGCCGCGATACTACCCCGCCACCCTCAAGCCGGCTGTCAGGACTTTCACGACAGGGAATCTGGACGTGTGCCAGCACTCCGGCCGGTAGGCCTCCAGTTCGGCAATCACGGCCCCAAGGCTCGCCGTATCCAGGCCGAGCGCCGTGGCGGCGACATCGAGTCCCCGGCCTTCTCCTGCGCTGCCCAAACCTGCCGCCCCTGCCCCGTCCAAGAGTTCCCGGGCCCGCTGCGTCTGCTTCGTGACTCCGGCTGGCTTGCCTTCGCGGACCTTCACAGCGGCGGCAGCGAGGTGGATGAGCCCTTGAACGAGCCTCGCCTCGGGAGTCGTCCGGCCAAAGGCGTGCCAGAACTGCTCCCAGGCCTCGTGCGCTTCCCAGGAGAAGCCCTCGTTGAAGAGGTCGATCGCATGGAGCCACCGAGGGTCAGCGGCGAGGAGCGCGGTCAGTGCGCGGCGACTCGAGGCTGGGTCGTCGGGAAGTTCGTCGAGCGAGAGCGGGGCTGGCTCGGGCGAATTGAAGAGGTGCCCGAGGGGATCGTTCACGGGATGCGGAAGGCCGTGGCCAGGGACGTACGCGTAGGGCGGGAGCGGGATGTCCGGGGCGTAGCGTGGCGGTGGAGCGGGGGTGGGCATCGCAACACCTCACTCGGAAGCGATGGTGGCCAGCCCCATGCTCGCCAACCACTCGGCCACCCGCGCGGGCCACTCATCGATGGGTTGGCCCCGCTGCATCATGCCGAAGCCGTGGCCCCCCTTGGCGAAAATATGCAACTCCGCGGGCAGATCGAGCCTCTTGTAGGCCAGATAGAGCATCGCCGCTTCGGTGGCGTTTGAGCCGTCATCATGGGCGACCACGAAGAACGCTGGCGGCGCATCCGGGGGCACGCTGAAGCCGGGCCTGAACTTCCTAGGGTCATCCTTGTCGATAAATCCCCCGCCGTAGACGAACACCAGGAATTCGGGGCCGCGGGGGTCGTCCAGCGTCGGATCCTGTCGGTAGGTCCTGACTCCGCGGTCCCAGGCTGCATGGCCGGCAAGATTGGCCCCAGCTGAAAAGCCAAGGATCCCGACATGTGCTGGATCGATCCCCCAGTCACGAGCATGGTGCCGGCAGAGCCCCATGGCGCGCTGGCCGTCCTCGACCGGCAGCGTGAAGAGCTCAGGCTCATCACGGGTCGGCGTGCGATATTCGAGGAGGACGGCGGTGATCCCTAAGGTGTTGAGCCACTGACAGACCTGCGTCCCTTCGTGGTCCCAGGACAGGAACATGAAGCCGCCCCCAGGAGCCACGATCACGGCCGGGCTGTCGGGCTTGCCGGAGGGATAGACCCTGATCGTGGGCTTCGTGACGTCCGTGACCCGATTCGGCTGATGGCCCCCGTACGACTGGAAGAGTTTCTCGGTGGCCTCGGACTTCGGCTGCATGGCCGTCGGGGTGCCATCGGGCCAGAGCTCGACGGTGAAGGGAGCGTGGGTGGCTTTGGGCTCGGCGGCGCTCGTCACGAGAACCAGCGAGCAGGCAAACACGGCGGCAAGCAGGCAGCGGGCGGGGTGTTTCATGGTGGCGGTGGTGGGTTGTGGGGAAGCGGCGGAAGGAGTCTACAGGCGTGGACCTTCGACGCTGCCTGATCCCCCTGGGGCATAGCGGCCCTGGGGACGCTTGCGATGTCTTCGCTTGAGATCGCTCTGCAGCCCGGCGTGGCAACAGCGTCAGCGGCGTTCCAGAGGCCCGCGCGCCGCGGCCTGGCGGATGGCCTCCACCTGGCACGCCATCTCCGGCGCCGGCCGATGGGCTTTTCTGGTTCCCTTCCGTGCCACACGGATCGCGTCGAGGGCGGCGTCGGCGTCGGCCCCGCGCGCCACGTGAACGAGCCCCACCACCGTTCCCGTCCTCCCGACGCCTCCCCAGCAGTGCACATAGACCGGCCGGCCGGCGGCCAGCTCCGCGTCGATGTCGGCCAGGATCGCTTCGTAGCCTTCCGGTGTCGTCACCCCGAGATCCCGGATCGGATGATGGAGCCGCTTGAGGGTGCGGCCGCGCACTTTGCCGAGGGCCTCCCAAGGCTCCGCGTAGGCGGACAATCGATCGTCGTCGCGGGTGAGATCGATGATCGTGTCGATGCCGGCGTCGGCGAGGAGCGCGAGCTTCACCTCGCGCTCGGCCGGGTCGGTGCTCCCCGGATATTCCCCCGCGAGGATCCGCCCGGGATCGACCCACCAAGCGTGGAAGTCGTCGTCGAACGCCCAGCGCCCGCGGTCCCCGACGGCGGCCGCATGGAGCGCATCGGCGAGCGATTCAATCCGCTTCCGCATCGCGAGAATCTCGAGCCACTTCTTCGGGATCCCCGCCGCGCCAAACCGGGCACCAGCGAGTTGGCCGGCGATCGCGGCGGTCGTGTCGGCATCATCCCCCAGATTCGCCGCCCGGAGAACCGCCTCCCGGAAGTCTCTCGCTCCCGCCACGGCCCAGATCGCGGCCTCGAGCGCATCGACACAGTAGCCGGTGCCACGGATGGCCGGCGGTGCCTTCCCCTTCCAGCTGCCGCGGGCAATCCCCTCCACCTCCGGATGGAGGGCTCCCTGAGACCAGAAGCCAGCGTCGCTCACGGCCTCCCAAGCGTCGCCGCGGATCAGGGCCGCAGTCATCGCCGCGAGGAGCTTGCAAGCATCGACGGGCCGCGACGCGGCATGCGTCGGTCGACTCGACTCGGCTGCCATCTCGACCACCCGGTCGCGGTCGTGCGACCAGCGGATGCTCACGGGCGCCAGCCGCATGAGCGAGCCGTTGGCCGCTGATTCCTCATCGACCTCCGGGTCGACGGGCACGCCGGTACGGAGAAATCGGGCGAGTTGGGTGCGCGTCGTGCCGCCGATGTCGAAGCAGTGGCCGGTAGGGGAAAAGGAGCCCTCCTTCCACCACCGGCCATACCGCCGCATTTGATCGGCGGGGTCGTGGCCACCACGATCGACAAGCGATTCAGCGAGGCAGAGGGCCATCGACGTGTCGTCGGTCCATTGCCCCGGCTCGAGGCGAAACGGCCCGCCACCGATCATGTCGGTGAGCGGCTGGAACGATCCGGGAGAGCGAAACTCCACCGTCGTCCCGACGGCGTCCCCGGCGGCGAGACCGACAAGTGCGCCCCGGGCCCGGTCACGGGCCGCGATATCGAGTGAAGCCTGCATGTCGATGTTCCTTTCTTTGGCTCTCCCGTTGCCCTCGCCCAATCGGCAGTCTCAGCCACGCGCTTCGCCGTGGGGCACGAGGAACCCGAGGTGGTGCGAGGCATGGATGAGCATCAGATCCTCGTACGACTCCCGATCGATCCGATCAAACGCTGGATGGGGGTGATAGGGGCCTGTGTGGGCGAGGAACGCCTCCACTTCAGCGCGGAAGCGAGCGACTGCCGTGGCGTCGTCGGCGTCGGCGGGCACCTGCGGCTGCCACCATTTGGGCGCCGGGATACCGGCCGGGAGCCATCGATACGACCGCATGATCGGCAGGGCAAAGCTCCGCGCCGACATCCGCATCACCCACGGCATCCGCTTGTTCGAGCCGGTGAGGGCGACGCGGAGCCCGGCGCCGACATGATCGAGGACTTGCGCGAGCGACCATTTCCCGGCGCGGTCATAGCCGCGGTGGGCGAGGGTGTCGACGTCGGCAAGCAGGTCTTCCCAAGAGCGAAAATCGATCCGCCGACGCGTGACGGAGGAAGCAGCCATGTCGTCTCCCCGGTGGTTCCAAAGAGCCGATCAGGGATGGGCTCCGAGCGGCAGCATACCCTGCGCCGTGATCGGCGGCCGCATCCAGCGACGGGCAGGTGCTTCACGGCTTGCCTGTCCTGCGGCAGACGCAGGCAGAAGACGGCAATCACACCCTTGAGAATGCCTGTTCTGCCAGCCCAAACCGCGATTGGCGCAGCGTCTTTGTCAGACCTACACTCCCCCCCCCGGCGGCAGAGCCTGTCGCGGAAAGGTGTTACCGCGCACCCGCGGTCAAGAAAGGGATGTCCGAAACATGAAACTCCGTTACGCCACAGCGCTTGTCCAGTCATTCTTCCTTGCCTCATTTCTCGCCGCCACGCTCCACACGGCGACGGCTGAGCCCATCAGCGGTCTGTTCATCTTCGGCGACAGCCTTTCGGATCCGGGAAACAACGCTCTTCTTTTCAATCCACCCCCGTCACCCCCAAACAACGTCACCCTGCAAAGCGACATCACGGGGAACTCCTTCATCCCGACGTATCCCTACGCGTCGTCCTACCAGTACAGCAACGGCAACGTCTGGGCGTATCAATTCGCTACGATGCTCGGCCTTCCCTCTGCGGTGGCAGGGCCGGTGCTCGGAGGCGGTATCGGGTCCAACTTCGCCTTCGGTGGCGCGACGACGGGGCCATTGAATAACGTCGGTTCCGTGCCGAGCCTCCTCACGCAGGCGGCAAACTTCATCGCCGCGCTGGGGCCGGCATCCGCGCCGGCCAACGCCCTCTACGTGGTGGCTGGCGGAGGCAACAATGCCCGTGAGGCGATGACCGCGATCGCGGGTGGAGCCGATCCAACAGCTACGATCGGCGCCGCCGCGGTTCAATTCGCGGCCGACCTCGGCAGCATCGTCGATACCCTCCAAGCCAAGGGTGCCGAGCG
>CAJAYZ010000695.1 GCA_903949225.1 uncultured Planctomycetaceae bacterium | reverse complement strand
CGCGGGAGAACAGAGCCATTGCTACCATTCGGCAGATGAGCGGTCCTGGCGTGTCGGCGATCTTGTCGCCATATCGAAGGAGCGTGTCGATGTCGTGCCAGGCCCCGGGTATGTCGCCCTCCCCGAGGCGGAGCATCGATCGGGCGAGCAAGACATTGGAAAACGAACGGAGAGCCCCTTCCACGGGGAGCGTGAGTGACATCAGCAGCGGGTGCGTCGGTCCGAACCTGTCCGTCGGAGGTCGGTCGGCGGGGAGGCAACGCGGCGGGCACCAGCCTTCGCGGCGAGCACCGGCGGCGAGCGTGTCGAGAGCCGATTGGTTTTCATCGAGCCAGTTCGCCAGCCAGAGATGGTCGGCGGCGTGCCAGACGCTGCGCGAGCAAGCCTCGAGAATCCGCCCGGCTTCGGCGGCATCCATCCCATCCGGCGGGGGTGGCGGCAGGACGAGCCGCTCCGACTCGGGCCGCTGGTCGGCGGCCGAGAGGTGGGCCCGCGAATGGTCGATGGCGCTGTCAGCGGATCTCTTGCTCGGGATCACCTCCCAGACCGCGGCAGCGGCGTTCGTCTCCGGCGGGATGCCGCGCGGCTCCAGATTCATGACCGCTTGGAAATAATCGGGGAGGCCGTCGGCGGCGAGCGGCTCGGTGATCCACGTGGTCGTGGGGGAGAGTTTGAGCTGGGGAGCCGGGCGGAGAATGGCCCAGAGATTCTCCAACGCCAGGAAAATCCCCCCCACAAGGCTCACGGCCACAACGATCCTGCGCACCACCAGACGCATCGACATGGTTTCCCTCCAACCACCGCAGAGAGATGGATCGTGATCGGTGTTCAGGGGCGATCGAGGAGGACCGCTTCGAGCTTCTCGGTGACGCCAAGTGGTCCGGCCCAGTGGCGCAGATAGGCTTCGTCGAGCTGGCCCTGGGTGAAGAGGATGTCTTGGATGTCGACGAGATCGCGCGGTCGGCTCGCCACGAGCTTGAACAGAATCAGGTCCTCCGCCGACACGAGCTTCACCCGGAGCCCGTCAACCTCGGCCACGACGTGCCGGTCGATCACTTCCCGTTGGAAAGCCGTCTCTGCGAGGAAGATGTCGGCATCGACACCACGGCCGTCGAGGAACAGCCGCACTTTGATAAGCGGCATACCCCCGACCGTGTCGACCCATCCTCGCGAGAACTGTTCGGGGATCGTGTAGCCACGGCCCTCGATCGCCGTGAACAGATCGTGGAGCCGGTCCCTGGCGATGGAGAGCGTGAAGTCGACGTCGTAGGTCGGCCGCGGGATCCCATGGGCCCTGACGGCGATTCCCCCCATGATGGCGTACGGTAGGCCGAGCGTCTCGAAGACATCGACGAGATCACGGATGACGGTAGTCAGGTCACTCATCGCCGGTGGCTTCCGTCGCTTTCATGGCGGCGAGCGCCGCGAGAATCCGGGCGTTGCGGAGGTCGTTCTCGCGGCGGATCAGTTCGAAACGACGGTCGACGACATCCGCCCTGCCGGCGAGGAGGTAGGGGGTGTTCTCGCGCATCATGCCAAGCGCGATTGCCAGCCGTTCCCCGGGGGTCATGCGGCGGTAGGCGTCGAGGGTTTCCTGGCTGAGCATGGGGAAATTGTACTCAGCGCCGCCGGAGCCGGTCGAGGAGCACCGCGGCGAGGATCACGCCGCCGAGGACGACCCGCTGCGTGTAGCTCTCGATGCCGACGAGGTTCATGCCGTTTTGGATCACGGCGATGATCAGCGCCCCGACGAGCGTCCCGATCATGCTCCCCTCACCGCCGGCAAGGCTTGTTCCACCGACGACCACCGCGGCGATGACGTAGAGCTCGTACATCTGACCGAAGTTCGGCGAGCCGCTCTTGAGCTGGGAGGCCATCACCACCCCACCGAGGCCCGCCAGGGCGCCGGAGAGGATGTAGGCGGTGAGGAGTGTTCCCGCCACCGGCACCCCCGAAAGCCGCGCCGCTTCCCGATTGCCACCGACGGCGAGGAGCCAGCGGCCGAACGTCATCCGCGTCATCACGAAGTGGGCCACGCCGTAGAGAAGGAGGACGAGGACGACGGCGTTGGGGAGGCCGAGGTCGGCCCCGCGGCCGAGCCACATGAAGGCATCGGGCACTTGGTAGACGCTCTGCCCCTTGGCGAGCATCGAAGCCCCGCCCCCCGCCACGAGCATCATCGCGAGCGTGGCGATGAACGGCGGGATAGCGAAGCCGACGATCACGCCCCCCGAGAGCGCCCCGGCCAGTGCCCCGACCGCCACGCCGCCGAGTCCGGCAAGCAGCATGCCGAGCGTGCCCGCCTCGACGCCTCCGGCAAAATCCCGCACAAGGACCGCCGTCACGACTGAGGCAAGCGCGATCATGCTCCCGACGGAGAGATCGATCCCGCCGGTCATGATCACGAGCGTCATCCCCACCGCGAGGATCGCGATCACCGCGATCTGGTTGGCGATGTTGAGGAGGTTTTCGAGTTTGAGAAAGTTTGGCCAGGGGTACGGGCGCGGCTGGACGATCGATGGCGCGCCAAGCGCCGGGAAATCGGTCGGCAGGTCGGAGAACAGGGCCCAGGCGGCGCTCGCCGCACTTCCGGCGATGACGTCGAGCGGCTTGGCCGCGGCATTCGCGGCAGCGAGCGCCGCGCGGGCCTCCTTCGGCTCCCCCTTCACCACGGCGACGATCGTTGCGCCCCGCTCCCGGAGGATCTCCGCGAGGGTGTCGGCATAGGCGACGTCGTCCGGCTGCCCGCGCACCGCCACGAGGACGCGCTGCGGGGACCTACGGGCGGCGAGAATATCGTCGGCGACGCCCCGAGCCGCTGCCGCGCCCCCCGGCTGCTGCTCGCTCCAGGTGAGTGCACTAAAGAGAAGGCAGAGGCCGAGGAGCACCCAGGTCATGCCGAGATTCGAGAGGGCGCCGCGGAGGAAGTTTCCGGCGGGGCGCGCTCGAAGGGGCGAGGAAGCGTCGTGCGTCATGTGACGGCCAGCTCCATGATCGATTCCTGGGTGGCGGTCGCGGCGTCGTCGATCCGCCCGGTGATCCGCCCATCGTGCATGACGAGAATCCGGTCGGCCATTCCCAGCACTTCCGGAAGATCGGAGCTGACCATCACCACGACTTTCCCGGCGGCGGCCAGATCGTTCATGAGCTGGTAGATCTCCACCTTCGCCCCGACGTCGACGCCGCGCGTCGGCTCGTCGAAGAGGAGGACCTCGCAATGGCGCTCCAGCCACTTGGCGAGCACCACCTTCTGCTGGTTGCCACCGGAGAGCCCGCGGACGGCCGTCTCCTGCCGCGGTGTCTTGATGCGAAGCGCCGTGATCGCGCCCGCGCAGGCCCTCTGCTCCTCGCTTCGGCGCACGACGCCGGCGCGGGAAAACCGGGCCAGATTCGGCAACGAAAAGTTCTCCCGCACCGACAGCCCGAGGACGAGCCCTTGGAGCTTGCGGTCTTCTGGCAACAGGCCGATGCCGGCCGCGATCGCCGCGCGCGGGGAGCGTGGGTCGACCGGCCTGCCATCGAGGCGGATCGTGCCGGAATTGCGCCTGTCGGCCCCGAACAGGAGCCGGAGGACCTCGGTGCGGCCCGAGCCGACAAGGCCGGTGAGCGCGAGGATCTCGCCGCCGCGGGCCTCAAACGAAATGCCGCGCACGGCCGTGCCGCGGGCGAGCCCCTCGACGACGAGGCGGACGTCGCCGGGAGCGATCGTGCGGCGGGGAAACTCCTCGACGAGCTCACGGCCGACCATCATCCGGATGAGGTCGCTGCGGTTGACGGCGGCGACGGGGGCGCCACCGACGTTGCGGCCATCGCGGAGCACCTCCACCCGGTCGCAGACCGCGGCGATCTCCTCGAGGCGGTGGCTGACGTAAACGATCCCGGTCCCTTCCCGCTTGAGCTCCCGGATGACGTCATGAAGGGCGGCGACCTCGGGCGTCGTCAGCGCCGCGCTCGGCTCGTCCATGACGAGGATCCGCGCCCCGGCCGCAAGCGCCTTGGCGATCTCGACGAGCTGTTGCCGCGCCACCGAAAGCGTGCGACAGGGGGCATCGGCGTCGAAATCGGCCCCGAGCCGGGCGAGGAGAGCTTGGGCGCTGCGTTGCTGCGCGCGCCGGTCGACGATCGCCAGCCCGGCGGGGCCGCGCGCGACCTCCTGGCCGAGGAAGATGTTGTCGGCCGCGCTGAGGGCCGGAACGAGGTTGAACTCCTGGTGGATCACGGCCACCCCGGACCGGAGCGCATCGGTGGGGGAGCGGATCGCCCGCTCGACACCCTCGATGAGGATCCGACCGGCGTCGGGGTGAACGGCACCGCCGAGGATCTTCATGAGCGTGCTCTTCCCGGCGCCATTCTCACCGAGGAGGGCGAGGACCTCGCCACGCGCAAGCTCAAGCCCGACCCCGGCGAGCGCCTGCACGCCGGGATAGCTCTTGGTGATCCCCTCCATCGAAAGCAGCGGCGGTGAGGTCATCGGTCGGGCCCTTGTCGCTCCCATCGGCAGGATGGAATCGAGGTCGTGGTCTGTGATCATGGGGTGGTTGTCGCGGGCGGAAGGGGGATCATCGCCCCGATTCGATCGCCGCGTGGATGACCCAGATCAACCGGTCGGAGTTTTGTCGATTGTTCGTCTTGATCACGAGTTGATTCTCCCCCTGATTCAGCCTGATGGGGAGCCTCGCCGTCTCGAATCCAGCCGAATGATCGAGCGTGGCGAGCTTTTCGCCATTGAGCCAGACGATCGCCCAGTCATCGAAGGCCAACCGAAGCGTGGCCCGGCGTTCGGTGGCGCTCGAGAGTGTCGTCCTCGCGTAGATCGAGTGGTCTGTCGGTGGGTAGGCCGGGCGATGCTGGCTGACATGTTCCAGCCGCAGCCAGCCATGCTCGCTCTTGAGCGTGTGAAGGGGGAAGTCGGCGGCACCGATCGTGATGCTGGCGGGGAGGGCGGGCTGCGAGAGTTGCCGGACAACGTCGTCGGCTGGCTGGCGGAAGGCATCGAAATCGGCGCCGTCTGGGATCAGCCCCACGGCGACCCAGTCGGTGGGCGAATCGACGAGCGGAGCGTTCGACTGTGGCACCTTGTAGAAGTACGACACCGCCTCGTAGTCGTCGGGCCGGGCGTTCGAGGTGAACAGCAACGACGATCGAAACAGAACCGGATCGGGGCCGAAGAAGCGGTAGAAGACGCCGTCCTGATCGTTGCGGCCCCGGTTGTCACGGTAGGGGCATCCCGCCCACGGAGTCTGATACTGGTTGAATCCCCAGGAAAAGCCGAAGTCGTCCTCGACATTGGCACCGCAGATCACGTGGGGGTCGGTCTCGCCATCGATCAGCATCCGCGTGCCGCTGTTGTGGAACACCATGTCGGCATGATCCTTCTGGCGATACCCCATGACATAGCCGGCAAGAAACCCGACCCCCTCCGTCTCGAGGATCGGAAACGGCTCGGCAGGCGACGCCGGGGCGGCGATGTGGCGCTGGGCATGGAACCGGAGGGGAGTCAGGTCGACCTCCCCCTGATACTGCTGCCAATCGACCATGGCAGCGCCATGCTTGGGTGACTTGCCGTGGAGCCGGATCAGGCAACGAGTGGAGAAGGGAATCGGGAGATGGCAATTCCAACCAGGGGATGCCTTGGTGGGAATCAGCGGGTCGTTGGTCACCGTGAAGTTGGGGAAGGTGACGATGCCTGCACTGGCAATGTGGTAGTCCTCGAAGCCGACCATCGTGCCGAAGAACGACCGGAACGGCATCCGCACCTGGGGCGTTTCCGCCCCGTCGACGTTGATCTCGATCTCAAGGTCATCGAGATCCTTCTCGGCAAACACGAACCACAGCTTCCGCAGGCATCCGGGCCCGGTGACGTCGAGGACGTCGACGGTGCCTTCGGGCGTGGAGGCGATGTTGGCGGTCGTGCGACGGGATCGAAACTGCGTCGGCAGTTGCAGGAGGGGCACCGCGGGATCGGCGTAGGTCTTCGGAAAAGGATCGTTGACAGGCGTGCTTGACTCGCCGTCGGTGCCTGCGGACCGCGGAAGCCGCGATTCGAGGAGTGGCTCCTGGGCCTTGACGAGCGGCGTGACCCAGAGAAGCAACAGGGCCACGCATCCAGGGACGCCTCCCCAAACTCTGCCAGTAATGATCATCGATCCGCTCCTCTGGTCAATCGTGACAGCGGGGCCACCTACGGTGCCGGGCTGTTCGTGGAGGCGCGCCACGCCGACTCCAGTTCGTGGATCTCGAGCGCGTGGAAGCGCACCGGCCCACCGATCGCTTTGACGTTCATGCTTCGGTCGTCGGCGCGGAGATTCACCGGCATCGGGACGTAGGTCAGGCCTCCGCTGGCGAAGACTTCGAGGCCGGTGCGGTCGGCAAGGATGACGAGCTTCTGACGGCCTTCCTGAAGCGGCGCGGGGGCCCGGTGACCGTTGACGACGATCTCCTCCGTCTTCGACTCCCACACCACATCGACACCGCGGACGGTGAACGCCACATCTGCACCGCCGGGCTCGAACTCGGCCCAGATCTCGACAAGCTCGGCGGCCACGTCGGCGAGGGGATTGGGGGCGGCAGGCTCGAGCACGTCGAGGGGGATCCGATGCGCGTCGGTGCGAAGCGAGGCCAATTCCTTCGCTGGCGTGAACGTCATCCGCGGGCCTTCGGCCGTCGAGACGAGCCCGAGTTCGAGCGGAACGGACATCGACTGGTTGAAGGGCATGCCGCGGGTCTCGGTCTGGAACCAGCCGACGAGGATCCGCCGGCCGTCGCTTGCCGGGATGTCGCTGAACGACTGCGCTGCATAGAAGCCCCGGCCGCGGTGCCCCGGCAGCTTCGGCGTCTCGGGGGTGAACACCTCGCCGTCGAACGAGCCGAGCTGGTATTCGCTGCTCGCCCCGAGGAGCACCCATTTTTTGTTCGCGGCATCGCCGTCGACGGGAAGCTCGAAGAAGTCGGGGCACTCAAAAAACCCTTCCGTCGTGCTCCGGCTCGTCCACGTCTTGAGATCGGGGGAGGTGAGAAAGCGGATCGTGTGGACCCCCTTCTCTTCCACATAGAGCGTCATCACCCACTGCTGCGTCGGCTCGTGCCAAAACACCTTCGGGTCGCGGTTGCCGGGGGTGAATTGGCCGACGACCGGATTGCCTTCGTATTTCGTGAACGTGCGGCCGTCGGTGCTGTGGGCGAGGGACTGCACGGCCGGATTGCCGAAAGCGGTGTAGAGGAGGACGAGCGGCGGCTTGCCCTCCGTGCCGAAGCCACTCGTATTCTTCCAGTCGACGACGGCGCTGCCGCTGAACATCGGCCCTGTTGCGTCGGGCGCGAGGGTGTCGCCGAGCTCTTCCCAGTGGACGAGATCCCGGCTCACCGCATGCCCCCAGTGCATGTTGCCCCAGCCCCAGCCGTAGGGATTGTGCTGGAAGAAGAGGTGGTATTCCCCTGCAAAGAAGACGAGGCCGTTGGGGTCGTTGTTCCAGCCGCGGCGTGGAGAGAAGTGAAACTGTCCGCGAAGCGCCTCGGCGTAGAGGGGATCGGGCGAGCCTGGCCCGAGGAACGTGTCGGTCGCTTTGATGGACGCAAGCGCGGCAGAGTCCTCGGGGAGCTTATCGACGACGAGGTCGAGGTTTCTCCCCTTCCAGGCCGAGATCTCCATCGGGGCCCACCAGTCGGCCGCGCCGTCGGCGAGCTCGATGTCGTTTCTGACCACCAACTCGCCATCGACCAGGAGCGTCACGACTCGCTTCGCGGCGCCATTCTTGATCGGGATCTGGAGGAAGCGAGTCTCGGCGACGAGCTCGCGGCGGACATCTTTGAGCATCCCCTTCGGTCGCGTGTCGGTCTGGAGGATTTGGTCGACATTGATGTGCCCCCAGCCTCCCGTCGCGGCATCGATCACCCGCAGCGTGGCGGTTCTTCCGGCGAGCTCCGCCACATCCCACGACTCGCGGAGGAGCGTCTCGCTCCCCCCTGGTCGATCGTTGCCGCCGGTGGCGCCGCGGACCGGCTTCCCGTCGACGAGGAGTTGGAGGGCGAGCTTGTCGGGATTGTTGCCACCGCCGATGAGAAAGCTGATGAAGGGCCGCTCGATCCGAAACGGCGGCGAGGTGAGCGTGCCGGTGCTGTCGTCGCCGCCGAGGAACGAATTGACGAGCCCCTTTCCCAGGAAGCCGTCGACTGCCATCTGCCCCGGAAGCGCCCCTCGGGCCGGCTCCGTTCCAAACGCCGATCCCTCGACGGTCCATGTGCCGTAGGAGTCGCCGTCGAAGTCGGCGATCACAAGGTCAGCCCGCGGCGGGTCGGCCGCCGGCACTTCCGTGGGAGCGAGAAGGACACCGGCGGCGCAGAGCCAGGGAGCGAGCGGGCGAAAGCTAGGCATGGCGAAAGATCCGTCGTGGAAGAAGCGATGCGGGAGTGGGAGCGATGCCGCAGGGGTCTGCCGGCTACGGAGCCGGTTCGATGACGAGGCAATCGAGGCCTGGGAAGAACGGGGCGCCTGCCACGATCCCGTTGGTTGGGGTTGGCTCCTCCCAGGGTAAACCCTGCTCGGGTCAATCGCACCACACGAAGTGTTTCTCGTCCAACACCTGCTCGCCGTCCCAGCGGTAGGCGCACAGAAACCCACCCTTCGCGACGCTCCAGTCGAGGCAAGCCACGTTGTGGCGGAGGAGTGTCGGCCTCGGGCCGCTGAGCCAGTAGTGCCCGACGAACACGGGCCGGGCGTCTTCCGGATAGGGAACGGCAGCTCGCACGACGTCGGTAGACAGCGGCGCGTCTGACGCAATGGCCTCGCTCGCCAAGGCGTAGGTGCGGAGGGTGTGCCCGTCCGGAGGCTCGTACCACTTCACCCGCGTGGTGTCGCGCTGGTGGCCGTCTTTGTCGCGGAACGACAGGCCCGGGGGGAGAGGCAGTTCTTTTCCCTTGAGAAGCGACTCGACCGGCCCGAACAGGCTGCCGCCCGGCACGCAGGCGGCCTGGAGGAAGGCGTCGGTGACCGGGCCGGCGATCTTCGCCATGCACGTCTCGTCCCAGCAGGCATGGACGACACGGAGGCCACCGAGATCGAGCCACATCGGCAGGGTCCGGAACCAGTCGAGGTACGACGAAAGGTCGCCCGCGGGAACCTGCCGCATCGTCTCGGCGTGCTGTCGCGAGTTTGACTCGTTGTGTGGTCGGAGATACGTGCCGGGATGGCGGGGGTCTGGAGTATGGAAGGCCAGCGCATTGAGCTCGTGGTTGCCCATCACCCCGAGCGCCGCTCCGGAGTCGATCATGCGCCGGACGATCGCCAGGGTCACCCGAATCTCCGGCCCGCGGACGATGAAGTCACCGAGGAAGATCGCCTGCCGGGCAGGATGACGGTAGACGCCTGCGCGGGATGCGTAGCCCAGCTTCGCGAGGAGCTGCTGGAGGGCACCCGCGTGGCCGTGGATGTCGCCGATGAGGTCAACCATGGGCTGCCAGGACGCCCCCTACCAGGACGGTGCCTACGATCAGACTTCAATCCCCCTTCGGGGTCGCGGCGTTGTGCTCGAGGGTCATCAGCCCCGCCTTGAGGGCCCTGTCCTTTTCGCGGAGGACTTCGAGGGTCTCGGGCGGGAGCTTCGTCTCCCAGCCATGGAAGGAAGCGAGCGCCGCCCCACCGCGGGCCAGGGTCGAGAAGTCCTGGAGGTCTTCGGCGTGCACCACGCCGAGCGACGCTTTCTTGACGATGTAGTCGGCCAGGGGCGTCATGTTCCACACCGGGCCGGTGATCACGCATTCGGGAGCCTCTTCGAACTGGTCGACGAGGTTGCCGAAGGCGAACACCCCCTTCTCCTTCGCCCCGGCGATCGCCCCTTCGCGCTCGGCGTAGATCACGTCGGCGCCGGCCGTGATCTGGGCCAGTGCCGCCGCCTTCGCCTTCGGTGGGTCGTACCAGGCGTCGATGAACGTCACCTTCACCTTCACGCGAGCGCTGGCGTCATGGGCGCCGGCGATGAAGGCGTTGATCGTCCGGTTGACGTGCGGCTCCGCCTTCCCGCAAACCACGCCAACAACCCCCGACTTCGTCAGGCTGCCGGCGAGGATCCCGCACAGATACGCCGGCTCCGCCAAGTCGCTATCGAAGATCGACATGTTCGGTGCCTGCGTCTCGGTGGCGGTACCGATGACGAACTTGATGCCAGGGTTGGCGGCGGCAAGGGCGCGGATTTCCCGATCGCCATCGGCTGCGTCGGCCACGATCATGTCGGGCTTCGTGGCGAGGCTGGCGGTGATCGCCGCCGCCATCGGGGCGACACCGGCGAGGTTGTCCTTCCAGGTGTAGCGGATCTTGCCGGCCCGTTGCTCCATCTCCATCGCCGTGTGGATCACCATGTTCCAAGGCTCTTCCAGCGGCGTCGCGTAGAAGGCGACGACGACCGGCACTTTCGCATCGGCGGCCAGCGCCCCTCCGATGGCCGGGCCTGTCAGCGCGGCGACGAGCGCCGCGAGGCCGAGCAGCCGGCGGCGATCGGAAAGGGAGGGGCGACGGACCGAAGCGGCGAATCTCATGCGTTCATCTCCTGACGCGGTGGCCTTCATTCGTCGGAGCGTACCACGCCCCGGCCGGGCGGAGTGAGGCCGTTTTCAGCCGTTTCTCAACGGTTTCAGGCCCGCGAGCGAGGCTCGTCGAGCCGGGGAGAATGGGGATTTCCGGGGCTCGCGAGGTTGCCGGGCGCCTTGGGGGCCTCTGGTCATAGGAGCGTCACATGAGCGTCACAGGAGCGCAGTGACGTGGGCCGCGGCGGCCGAGGCGAGCCCGGCCGGGGCGTAACCCCCCTCGAGCGTCGACACGATCCGTCCCCCGGCATGCCGGTCGGCGATCTCCCGGACGATCCCGGTGAGCTCGGCGAAGTCGGCATCGGTGAGGGTGAACCGGCCGAGGGGATCGCCGACGCGCGAGTCGAAGCCGGCCGACACGAGGACGAGCTGCGGTCGGAAGCGTTCGGCCGCCGGCACGAGCCGATCGCGGAACGCGCCGACGATCTCCCTCCGCCCGGCGCCTGCTGGGAAGGGGCAGTTGATCGTGAAGCCCTCCCCCGCGCCGCGGCCGGTCTCGTCGGCATGCCCTGAGCCAGGGTAGAGGGGGGACTGATGCGTGTCGAAGAAGAGGACGCTGGCATCCTCGTAAAAAGTCTCCTGCGTGCCGTTGCCGTGATGGACATCCCAGTCGACGATCAGCACGCGTTCGAGGCCGTGAATCGTTTGAGCGTGACGCGCGGCGAGCGCCACGTTGTTGAACAGGCAGAATCCCATCCCCTTCGACGGAGTGGCGTGGTGGCCAGGGGGACGGACGACCGCGAAGGCGTTTGCCACGCGGCCGGTGCAGACCGCGTCGACCGCGAGCAGGAGCCCCCCGGCGGCGCGGCGGGCGGCGTCGAGCGTCGCTTCCCCCTTGATCGCCGTGTCGCCGGTGGAGAGGACGACGAGGCCGTCGGCGACATCCTTCGCCACGATCCTCAAGTAATCCGGCGTGTGGACGCGGACGAGCTCGGCATCGGTGATCGGCCGCGACGCCAGCGCGACGCAAGCTTCAAGGAGGCCGTCGGCCCCGAGCCGATCGAGGATCGCCGTCACCCGCCGGGGACACTCCGGGTGCCCGGGGCCGGTGTCATGGAGGAGCGCGGCGGGATCGGTCACAAGACCAGTCATCGGCGTGGGCCCGACGGGTGAGGGGAAAGGGACGCCAGGCCGATCGTAGCCCCGACCGGCCCGCCGCGGGGAGTGGATGGCCCGCCAGGAACGGAGCGCAGGGGGGGATGGGGGGGCTGGGCGGAGCGGGAAAAGGGACAAATTTGCCGGAAAACAGCCCCGTGGCGAGATGGTCTTGGGTTCCGGCGGCGCCGCGATACACTGCAAGGCCCGGAAGAATACAGATCCAACGGAGATTGCGACCGTGGCAGTGGCGATTCGGATGAAGCGGATGGGTCGAAAGAACCGCGCCTATTATCGTATTTGCGCGACCGACAGGCGGAGCCCGCGCGACGGCCGCGTGATCGAAGAACTCGGCACGTACGACACCGCCGTGCCCGACACGGATGCCCGGGTCACGCTCGACAACGCTCGGCTCGAGTATTGGCTGTCGGTCGGCGCCAAGCCGAGCGATGCCGTCCGGGTGCTGATCAAGAAGTACGGCGCCAAGGGAACCCGTGTTAAGGAGATGGAGTTGGCCCGTGCCAAGCTCAAGCTCCCGCGGATCGTCCCCGACGCCGGAGCCCCGGTGTTCGTTCCCGAAGTGAAGGCCCCGGCCGCAGCGGCCCCGGCCGCAGCCGCGGCTCCCGTTGCTGAGGCTGCCGCCGAACCGGCCGCCGAGGCCCCCGCCGCAGAAGGCTGATCCCACAGCGGGACAGCCTCGG
>CAJAYZ010000694.1 GCA_903949225.1 uncultured Planctomycetaceae bacterium | reverse complement strand
CGTCTGCTCGAGCGCCCGGGCGGAGAGGACGTCGTCGACCATGTACTGCTGGAGCTTCGGTGGCACGAGTTCCGCGACGACACCGAGGAGCGTCAGCAGGCACAAGCCCACCGCCCCGCGCGCATGGGGGCGGAGGAGCTCGCTGACGCGGGCCAGGATCCGCCCTTTTTGCATGCAGCGCGGGCACGACTCCTCGCGGGTCGTCTTCCGCAGGCCGCAGGAGGCAC
This sequence comes from uncultured Planctomycetaceae bacterium, assembly GCA_903949225.1. Lineage (GTDB taxonomy): Bacteria > Planctomycetota > Planctomycetia > Pirellulales > UBA1268 > QWOP01. The sequence goes on along the minus strand of CAJAYZ010000694.1, from coordinate 2,943 downwards.
AGCGCGGGGGATCGAGCGCGGCGGCGAGTTCTTCGTCGGCGGTCGTTGTGTCTCCGGGCGCGGCTTCTGCGGCGGGCCCGGCCACGAGGGGGGCGCTGGCCGCGGCATCGGCTGGCGCCGCAATCCCTCCGCTGACTCCGGGAAACGACGCCGGGAGTTCGATCCGCCCCTCGGGGGTGCGCGGGCATTCGCGCGCTTGTTCGAGGGCCCGCGACACCTTGTGAAAGCGGGTCGCCAGGGCATTGGAGTAGCGGAGGAGATCGACCCAATCGCCGTCGGTCTTCACCTGAAGCATCCCACCGCCGACGCCGGAGCTGGTGCGCACCTGCGCGACATTCGTCCAGGGGATGAAGCGAAGCACCTTCCCGGCCCCGTCATCAGCCTCCCGAGGGGGGGCTACCTGGGTCGCCGCGTCCCCCGCCGGTGACAGCCCTTCACGAACCACCGAGAGATGGTCAGGGGTGACGAAAAGCCACTCCTGCCGCGGCTCCCCGTCGAGCGAGACGTCGGTATCGATCGAGACCAGGACGGGGCGGTGGTTGAGCCCAGCGGCATCGAGCGCGGCGCGGGCTGCCGGGGGAAGGGTGCCCGCCACGACGCGCGTCGGGGTGGAGGTTGGCGAGGCTGCGGTCACCGGCGTATGCTCCCGGGGTCGTTCGAGGGACGATTGGGTCAATGGTGTCCTTTCCATTTCCGGGGCGGAGAACGTTCATGCGATACGCAGGTGGGCCGGTCGTAGTTCGTGGGCGCGGCATCATGGCCGCGGTGATGGTCCTCGGCAGCTTCGTGGTTGCCGTTGGGTCGGTCAGGGCCGACGAGGCCGGCTTCGAGCCGCTCTTCGATGGCAAGAGCCTGGCAGGTTGGAAGGTCAACGAGAACCCCCAGAGCTGGAAGGTCGAGGACGGCCAGATCGTCTGTCACGGCCCGCGGAGCCACCTGTTCTACGTCGGCGCCGATGCCGCCAAGCCGGCCGATTTTAAAAACTTCCACTTCAAGGCTGACGTGATGACGAAGCCGAACGCCAATTCCGGCATCTTCTTTCACACGAAGTTCCAGCCCGATGGATGGCCGGCTGACGGCTACGAGATGCAGGTCAACAATTCGCAGGGGGATCCGGTCCGCACCGGGAGCATCTACAACGTCGTCAAGAACTTCGTCCCGCCGGCCAAGGACAACACCTGGTTCACCGAGGAGGTGATGGTGAAGGACAAGCAGATCACCGTGACCGTCGACGGGAAGGTGCTGTTCGAGTTTGTCGAGCCGGACGGCGTGACGGGCACCCGCAAGCTCTCCAATGGCACCTTCGCCCTCCAGGCCCACGATCCCGGCAGCGAGGTCCGCTACAAGAACATCCGCGTCAAGCGGCTGCCGTGAGCCCCGATTGCGGAGGCCACGCAAAGCCGAGAGTTCAGGGGAAGGGGGCGTCCGGTGGCGCCCCCTTCTTCATGCGCTGAGGGTGATCGCATCCGCTTCCTGCGACTGGCGGCAGCGCTACCGTGGGGCGGCGGGAGACGCCGTCGGAATGTCATGTTGACGCAGACCGCCCTGTCGGCGTAACTTTCTGAATCGATTCTGACAAAAGACAATGAACATTGTGATGATTCACCGAACCGCAAGGGGACGCCAGCCATGAGCAAGCTGCAGTCGGCAGGGATTCGCGATGACATCACGCAGTGCATCGGCCGCACGCCGCTGGTCCGCCTCCGCCGGGTGACGGAAGGCTGCGTCGCGGATGTCATCGGCAAGATCGAGAACATGAATCCGCTCTGGAGCGTGAAGGATCGGATCGCTGCGGCGATGATCGACGCCGCTGAGCAAGACGGCCGCATCGGCCCCGACACGATCATCGTCGAGCCGACCAGCGGCAACACCGGCATCGGCTTGGCCTATGTCTGCGCCGCCCGTGGCTACAAGCTCCGGGTGATGATGCCGGAGAGCATGAGCCTCGAGCGTCGGCGGATGCTCAAGGCGCTCGGCGCCGAACTGGTGCTCACGCCGGCCGCCGAAGGGATGCCGGGAGCGGTGCGGCACGCCGAGGATGTCTCGAAGTCGAGCCCGCAGTATTTCATGCCGCAGCAGTTCAATAATCCCGCCAATCCCGAGATCCACCGGAAGACGACGGCCGAGGAGATCTGGGCCGACACCGATGGCAAGGTCGACATCCTTGTCTGCGGCGTCGGCACCGGGGGCACGATCACCGGCTGTGGCGAGGTGCTCAAGGCCTACAAGCCCGGCCTCAAGGTCATTGCGGTCGAGCCGCTCAACAGCCCCGTGATCTCGCAGAAACTCGCCGGCGAGCCGATCAAGCCGGGCCGTCACACGATCCAGGGGATCGGCGCCGGGTTTATCCCCGGGGTGCTCAATCTCAAGGTCATCGACGAAGTCGTGAAGGTTGACGACGAGGATGCCAAGGAGATGACCAGGCAGATGTCCAAGCGCGAGGGGCTGATGTGCGGCATCAGTTGCGGCGCTGCCGCCTGGGGCGCGATCCAGGTGGCCCGTCGCCCGGAGAACGCGGGCAAGATGATCGTCGTCGTTCTCCCCGATCTCGGCGAACGCTACCTCTCGGTCCCGGGGCTGTACCCGGAGTGAGTGGTTGACGAGGCGGCACTGGCTATCCAGAAGCAACGTTTGAGCCAGCCCAATGGGCCTCGGGCCGGATGGTGGTTCGTCGGCGGGGCCGGCAAAAGTTTCGTCGTTCCTCGGAGGACCTCGTCACTCCTCAAGCGTTCGCCGATCCCCGCCTCGCCTGAGCGCTGGCAAGCGAGCCCGCCGCACAACGCTTTGCGTTGCAGCGAGGGGTCGCCCGTGTTCCGTGAGCCGGCGTAGCCGACAAGCGCAGCCCGGAAGGCGGAGCGCAGGCGGGTCCGAGAGAGCGGAGGGCATGGATGCCCGGAGCGAACGTCCGAGATCGGAAGAGCACACGTCTGAACTCCAGTCACT
>CAJAYZ010000693.1 GCA_903949225.1 uncultured Planctomycetaceae bacterium | reverse complement strand
GTGAAGCGCCCCCTCGATCTCGCGGCGGACGTCTGCGTCGGTCTCGAGACGAAGCCGGGCGTTGAGCGCCGCCGCGGCCCGCCCGGCACACGCTCCCTCCCCAGCGAGCCACCGCCCCAGCGCCCAGGCGACCGCCCCGCGGACGTTGCTGTCGGCGTCGTCGAGCGCCGCGACGAGCGCGGCAGCGGCCGCGGGGTCGGGGCGGTTGCCAAGCGCGATCGCCGCCGACCGGAGCAGCCCCGACCGCTTCGCCCGGAGGATCGCTGAGCCACGGAAGCGTTCCCGGAAAGCCGCGTCGTCAAGGCCGAGGAGGCTCGCAAGCTCCAGGCCGCCGGCGCCGTCGCGGGGCTGGAGCGCCGGCTCCGCCGAACCGGGCGCGCGACGATTCCAGGGGCAGACCTCCTGGCATACATCGCAGCCAAACACCCACGTCCCCAGCGCGGGGCGGAGCCCGGTCGACACCGGGCCGCGCTGCTCGATCGTGATCCCGCTGATGCACCGGCCGGCGTCGAGGATGCGCGGAGCGACGAAGGCGCCGGTGGGACAGGCATCGAGGCAGGCGGTGCAGGTGCCACAGTGGTCGACGCGGATCGGCTCGGCCACCGGCAGAACGAGATCGGTGAGGAGCCCCGTGAGGAGGAAATAACTGCCGGCCGAGGGATCGATGAGGAGGCAATTCTTGCCAAACCATCCCAGCCCGGCGAGCCAGCCAAACTCCCGTTCCGAGAACGGCGCGGAATCGACGACGCCGCGCGTCCGGCAGCCGGGCACGCGGGCCTCGAGCCAGGCGCCGAGGTCGTTGACGCGCCGGCGGAGGAGCGGGTGGTAGTCGTCGCCGCGGGCATAGGCGGCCACCCGGCCGCTCCCGACCGACGTCGCCGCCGCCTCCGGCCGGGGATGGTCGGTGGCGAGCATCACGACGCTGCGGACGCCACGGAGCATGCCTTCGGGATTGCGACGCAGCGGCTCGTGCCCGGCGAGCCAATCGGTCATCGGCCCGCCCAAGCCCCGTTCCAGCCAGTTGCGGAAGGCCGCATGGACGAGCCCGTCGCGGTGTTCGCTGGCCGTCGATGCCACACCGAGCCTTGAAAATCCGAGCCTGACCGCCTCAGCCCGGAGGTCGTCGAGCAGCCCGTCCGGGTCGGCCGTCGCACCGGTCAGAGGGGGAGGAATCGGGGGCACAGTGAATGGCGTGGTGGAAGGGAGTCGCGAAAACTCGGGAACCTAGCGAAGGAGGGGCGTCTGTCGAGCGTGCCCCATGGACGGAGCCGACCGGCGGTGGACAAGCCGACTGAAGTGGCGGGGGGGAACTGCTCTGGACCGGATGGGGGGATTCGCTATTGTCCCGCCGCCTTGAACGTTTCCCAGCCCCCCGCCCGTCCGCGGAGACGCCGTCGTGTCCCACGCCATGCCCCTTCGACGACCGTTCCGTGGAATGCGGCCCGTCGCGGCCTCCGCGTCGACGCCTGCCGACGATCGCGGCCCCGATTCCGCACCGAAAAGCAGGGCGTCTGCACCGGGAATGCTCGCTGCGACGGCCTTGGCCTGCGTTCTCATCGCCTCGGGATGCCAGACGCCCCAACAGACCGCGGCGATGCCGATGGCCTACCCGGCCCACCCCTCTGCCTACCCCGCGCCGATGACGGTCGCGCCTCCCGCGACAGGCATGATCGGCCAGCCGGCTCCCTACGGCAACTTCGCCGCCGCCCCGATGGCCCCCCAACCGACGACGGCCCTGGCTCCGCCGTCGCTCCCCGCTGCGACGGCTCCGGCAGCGCCGACAAACAACTCCTGGACCTGGGCACCGAGCAGCCAACCAGCCGCCCCGCCGAACATCCAGCAGTACGGCAACCAACTCCAAAACCAGACCAATCAATACACGCAAGGTCTCAACAACCAGGCGCAACAGTACACCAACCAGCTCCAGCAGCAGCCGCAGCAGATGGCCAACCAGATGCAGCAGTACGCCAACCAGCAGGGGCAGCAGATCAACAATCAGCTCCAGGCCGCCGGCAATCAATACTCGCAGCAGTTCAACAACCAAGTGCAGCAATTCAACAACCAGACCCAGGCGGCGCTGCAGTCGCAGCAGCAGGCCCTCTCCGGGCAGTTGCCGCCGGTCCCGCAGCAGCAGACCGCCAACGGCAACTGGTGGCCGTTCACGAGCCCGGCCGGGATGCCGCCGTCGCGCTCCACGCCGGCCCAGCCGGTCAAGTACTGACGCACCGCCGCGGCGTCACTCGGTCGCAGCGCCCGCGGCTGTCATCCCCCGGATGATGCAGTCCTTCACCGCAGCCACGTCGCAGCCGGTCAGCAGGTCGACGTTCGGCATCCCGCGGCGCGTCTGACGGCGGTCGACGACGAGCATGCCGGAGGTCAGCCGCCCTTCCGTCTCGACATCGGCCGACACCGTCGAGCGCTCGAACAGCTCCGGATTCGTTGCCGCCACGAGGGCCACCACCTCCGGCAGGCAGATCCCCTCGCTGCCGAGGAGTTGCCGCTGGGCCCGGAAAGCATGGGGAAGAACCCGGCGGAAGAGCTTGCCGGCGCGGGAGAAGGCATCGGGGAGTTGGTCGAGGAGTTCGAAGCCGAGCACCACCTGGCCGGCGGTATCGACCGGCAGGAGTGTCTTGGCGACCGGCTCGAGGAGCACATGCCGGGCCGCGGCCGGGTCGGCATGGAAATTGAAGTCGGCCACCGGCGTGACGGTGCCAGTGGCGGTGGCCGAGCCACCACAGATGACGATGCCGGCGATGATCTCGGCGAGCGACGGATCGCGCCGGAGAACGCGGGAGATGTTCGTCAGCGGCCCCAGCGCCAGGATCGTGACCTCGCGGGGATTGGCGCGGAGGGTTTCGGCGATCACCTTCTCCGCGGCATGCTCGCCATGGAGCGGCACGCGCGGCAGGTCGAGGCCGCCGAGGCCGTCGCCCCCGTGGAGATTCCAGGGATTGTCGATCGGGGTGGTGTCGGTCGGCGCCGCGCCGAGCCGGGGCAACTTCGGGGGGTCGAGGAGGGCGACGAGCGCCTGGACGTTTGCCGTCGCCTGCTGGGGGGCCACGCTCCCCCCGGTGGCCGTCACCGCCAGGACATCGAGGCGGGGGTCGAACAGAGCGATGGCTAGCGCGATGGCGTCGTCGATGCCGGGATCGATGTCCAGAATCAGCTTGCGCGGCAAGGGTAGGCATCCCGACTGGGGGCGGCGGGGGAAGACCTGGTGTAGTCTTGGATACGAATCCCGGCCCGCCCGAGGACGACCCAATCGTACCCCGACGGCGGCCCGCCGGCACGCTCGGCCCCCCAAGAGCCTTTCCGCCCCATGCCCAGCCCGGCCGATCCCTCCTCCCAACACGATCCCCGTTCCCCACCACCGGCGGAGTTGCCGGTCGACCGGCAGATCGCGATTCTCCACAGCGGCGGCCACCCGACAGCGGCCGATGTCGAGACGCTCGTCAGCGCGGTGCTCGCGGGAGACGTCGACCTCGACACCTTCGGGAAGTGGCTCGTGGCCCTCGCCGAGGCTGGCGAGACCACGGCGGAAATCGCCGGCGTCGCCGCGGCCCTCCGGGCGAGGATGGTGCGCGTGCCCCATGCCTGCCGAATCGTCGCCGATACCTGCGGCACCGGCGGCGACGGATCAGGATCGTTCAACATCTCGACGGCCGCGGCGATCGTCGTCGCCGGGGCCGGGCTACCGGTGGCGAAGCATGGCAACCGGGCCGTCTCCAGCCGTACCGGCTCGGCCGACGTCCTCGAGCGTCTCGGCGTCCGCATCGATGGCCCCCCGTCCCTGGCGGCCGCCTGCCTCGCCGACGTCGGCCTCGCCTTCTGTCTGGCCCCCGCCCACCATCCGGCCATGGCCCGCGTCGGCCCGCTGCGGCGCTCCCTCGGGAGGCCGACGGTGTTCAATTTCGTCGGCCCGCTGTGCAACCCGGCCGGGGCGACGGTGCAGGTGATCGGCGTCGGCCGGGCCGCCGTCCGTCACGCCGTGGCAGAAGCGGCCATGCTCGGCGGAGCCAGCCGCGTCCTCGTCGTCTCGAGCCCGCTGGCGATTGCAGGGCCCGGCGTGCCGGCCGCCGGATCGGCAACGCTCGACGAAGTCAGCCTGTTCGGGGTCACCGACGTCATCGATGTCGGGCCGGGAGGGACGCGACACCACACGTGGACCGCCGAAGACTTCGGCTTGTCGACGCGCCCGATCGCCGATCTTACGAAGCTCGAGGTGAATGGCCCCGAGGAAAGTGCGACGGCGATCCGCGCCGTGCTCGCCGGGGAGTCGGGGCCGCGCCGCGATGTCGTCGTGCTGAATGCCGCGGCGACCCTGTGGGCTGCCGGAGTGGCCGCATCGCTCCCTGCGGCCCGCGCCCTTGCCGAGCGCGCCATCGACGACGGCTCCGCCGCCGCGAAGCTCGCCGCGCTCGCCGCGCGGTCAAACGCCCCTGCGGCCCCGTCGGTCGATGCCTGATTCCCGCCCACTCAAAAGGCCAGACCGATGGAATCCGATCTCATCCGGATCAGCCCCCTCCGCTCCCCATCGGCCACCGCCCCCGGGCTCGACGTGCTCCCGGACAATGCCCCCTCCGCGGCGGAGAAATCGTGCTGTGGAGGCGGAACGTCGCCCACCCCGGTGACGCTCGTCCCCCTCGGGTCGAGCACGACCGCCGCCGGTTCCTGCTGCGGAGGCTCTGGCGGTAAGCCCGCCGCAGTATCGTCGGCAGCAACGGTCAAGCCGTGCTGTGCCAAGGCCGACATCGGTGAACTCGGTTGGACCTGCCCGATGCACCCGCAGGTGACGAGGTCCGAGCCAGGCGCCTGCCCGATCTGCGGGATGCCGCTGGAGCCGATCGGCGTCGACGCGGCCGAGGTGGCGACGGTCGCCGCCGAACGGCGCCGGTTGTGGATCTGCGGGGCGCTCTCGGTGATGCTCATGGGAGTGGCGATGGCGGGGATGGCTGGCCACGGCGCCGGCCACACCGCCGAGGGACTTTTTGCCCGGTTGATCGCCCTCGCAGGGAGCGCCTGGGGAAACTGGCTCCAAATGGCACTGGCCACGCCGATCCTCTTCTGGGGAGGGGCAACGATCCTCTCCGGGGGGCTCGCCGGTTTCCGCCGGGGCCGGCCGACGATGTTCTCGCTCATTGCGTTGGGCGTCCTCGTCGCCTGGAGCGTGAGTGTGCTGGCGACGGTGTTCCCGTGGATCTTCCCGGAAGCCTTCCGCCGCCCCGACGGCAGCGTGGCGGTGTTCTTTGAATCGGTGGGGATGATCGTCGTCCTCGTCCTCGTGGGCCAGCTCCTCGAGACCCGCGCCCGGCGCGGCACGACGGCCGCGATCCGCGCGCTGCTCGACCTCACGCCGCCGACCGCCGAACGCGATCCCGGGGGCGAGGTCGTACCGCTCGCGGCCGTTCACATGGGGGACCGACTCCGTGTCCGCCCCGGCAGCCGGATTCCCACCGACGCCCGGATCGTGTCGGGAGAGACGACCTGCGATGAATCGCTGTTGACGGGCGAGCCGCTACCGGTGGCCCGCGGCCCCGGCGACCGCGTCCTCGGCGGTGCGATCAACGGCCCGGCCGTCCTCGTCATCGAGGCGATCGCCGACCCGCACGATGCCCTCGTGGCCCGGATCGCCAGGCTCGTCCGCGATGCCCACGCCAAGCGGGCGCCGATCGAGCAACTCGCCGATCGGATCTCGGCGGCGTTTGTGCCGATCGTCCTCCTCGTCGCCCTCCTTGCCTTCGCCGGCTGGGCGATGTTCGGGCCGCAGCCGCGCCTCGCCCTCGGACTCCTCTCGGCAGTGAGCGTGCTCGTGATCGCCTGCCCTTGTGCGCTTGGCCTCGCCACGCCGCTGTCGATGACGGTGGCGATCGGCCGCGGCGCCTCGGCCGGGATCCTCGTCCGCTCGGCTGACGCGATGGAGCGTCTGGCACGCGTACGGACCGTCGTCCTCGACAAGACCGGCACGCTGACCCTCGGCAAGCCGCGGATCACCGCGGCCGTCGCAGTTACCGATGGCCGGATCGACGAGGCCGACTCACTGGAATCGCTCCGAAGCGCTGCCCGGAGCAACGCCCCGGCGCACCCGGCACTCCACCGGCTCCTCCTTCACGCGGCGAGCCTCGAGGCCGGCAGCGAACATCCCCTCGCCCGGGCCTTCGCCGAAGCCGCGACCGGCCTGTCGCTCCCCTTGGCAAGCGATGTCCGGGCCGTCGTGGGGCGCGGGATCAGTGGCCGGGTTGCCGGGAGCGCGACACTCCTCGGCAGCGAACGGTTTCTCGTCGAGCGCGGCATCGACACGGCTGTGGCGCTTGCCGGTGTGCCCGTGGCGGCCGCTGCGCTCGAGCGGGCCCGCGAGGCGGGGGCGACGATCATCGCCGTCGCCGTCGAGGGAAAGTTGGCCGGGTTCTTTGCCGTCAGTGATCCCCCCCGCCCCGAGGCGGCGACAGTGATCGCCGGCCTCCGCCGGGAAGGGATCGCCGTCGAGATGCTCTCCGGCGACACCCCGCAGGCGGCCCGGCATGTGGCAAATCTTGTCGGCATCGATCGGGCCGAGGGAGGGCTGTCGCCCGAGGCCAAGGCGGAGCGGGTGATGCGGCTCCGCGACGATCTCCGCGGCGCGGGGAGCGTCGCCTTCATCGGCGACGGCGTCAACGACGCCCCGGCCCTCGCTTCGGCCGACGTCGGCGTGGCGATGGGGAGCGGGGCCGACGTGGCCATGGAGACAGCCGACCTCACGCTCCTCTCCGGGGGCCTCGCCGCAGTGCCTCGCGCGATCACGCTCGCGCGGGGAACGATGAGGAACGTCCGCGAGAATCTTCTCCTCGCCTTCATCTACAACATTCTCGCCATCCCGGTGGCCGCCGGCGTCCTCTATCCGCTCCTCGGGCATGTGACCAGCCCGATGCTCGCGGCAGCGGCGATGAGCCTCTCCTCACTCTCCGTGATCGCCAACGCCCTCCGGCTCCGCTCGATCGATCTGTCGGGCACTAAGGCCGGCAGCGACGCCACGCCCGCCCACGAGCCCGCGGCGGCGTGAGGCCTTGGCGAAGCCCGCCTCACAGCCCCGTCAGCGGCACCGCGAGGCCGTCATAGGCAAGCTCCACGCCCGGAGGGAGCTGCGATGAGACCGCTTGGTGAGAGATGTCGTGCGAGAAGTGGATGAGGAGCGCTCGCTTTGCCCCCACGCGCTGCGCCACCTCGAGCGACTCTTCAAGAGAAAAATGCGTCGAGTGACGGGATTGCCTGAGGCAGTCGAGAACGAGCACGTCGAGCCCCTCGAGCCGCTCATACGTCTCCTCCGGCACGCCGTTGGTGTCGGTGCAGTAGGCGACGTCGCCGAAGCGGAAGCCGAGCACGTCGAAGACGCCGTGGCGGAGCCTGAGCGGCACGACGCGGGCCCCGAGGAGGTCGAACGGCTCGGTCGTGATTCTCGAGAATTCGAGCTTCGGCACGCCCCCGCCGGGAAGCGGCATCGGCAGGAAGGCGTAGTCGAAGGCCCGACGAATCCGTTCCTCGACCATCTCTTCGCAGTAGACCGGGATCGGCCCGCCACGGGCGAAACAGAGCGGTCGGACGTCATCGAGGCCGTACAGATGGTCGACATGCTCGTGCGTGTAGAGCACAGCGTCGACCCGACCGATCCGCTCGCGGAGGAGTTGCGAGCGGAGATCGGGGGTGGTGTCGATGAGGAGCGTGCCCCCCGGCAGACCGAGGAGAACGCTCGTCCGCATCCGCCGGTCACGCGGGTCGTCGCTCGTGCAAACCGGACAGGCACACCCCACCATCGGCACGCCGACGCTGGTGCCGGTGCCGAGGAAGATCATCTCGCCGGCGGGATCGCGAAACGGGGATGCGGCCATGACTGAAAAAACTCTGGGGTGACCGAGGGCATCGTAGCAGCCCGTTCACGGCGCGGTGAGCCGGGCCTCGAGCCAGGGGGCGATCGCCGCGAACCAGGCTTCCGCATGGCGGCGCTGCCCGGCACCACTGAAGTGCACCCCACGGCCGCCGGAGTCGCGGAGAAGGCCGGTCAGGGCATCAGTGTCGGGGCCGGTGAGGGCGAGGCCGTCGCGGCAGACGGCTGCCTGCGCGGCCCGGATGTCGGTCGACGATTCATCGCCGGGGACATGGTAGGTGGCCCGGGCGACAAACCAGGGAAAATCCCGGCCGATTTCGGCGCGCGTGTCGCGGATGACGCGCCCGAGCATCGCTTCATAGAGCGGCCCTGGCAGCGTGCGCGACCGGTCTTGCTGGTTGGCGTCGCTCTCTCCCTGATGCCAGAGCACCCCCCGAAACCCCGTTGGCTCCAGTTGCTTCATGCGGCCAACGAGCATGGCGAACGCCGCACCATCACTCTCAAAGCCACCGCCAGCCACGGGGCGGACCCGTCCGGTGAGTGTCGGCGGAGCGGGGAACTGGATCCCCTCAGGAAGCCATTCGCGGACACTCGTCGCGCCGATCCCGCAGGCCACCAAACCGATCGGAACTTTGAACTCGGCCTCGAGCCTGTCACCGAGCGCCGGCAGGAAGCTCCCGCCGTCGCCGCT
>CAJAYZ010000692.1 GCA_903949225.1 uncultured Planctomycetaceae bacterium | reverse complement strand
GGTGTTCTACGCAGGGCTGATCGCGCTGTTCAACGCCAACCATCTCGCCTTCCAGGTCGGCCGGCTCGACGACCAAGAGGGCTACCTCCGCGAGTTTCTCGCGCTCTCGGAGGAGGCTCAGAATCGCTTCCCCGAGAAGCGGCCGCTGTTTGGACAGGTGCTCCTGCCGGGGATGGCGGTGCAGGGGGATATCGCGCGGCGTCATGGGCACACGGAGGAGGCGATCGAGATCGCCCGGAAGCGCTTCGCGCTCGCGGCAGAACTGGCGGAGGCGGCTCCGGACCTGCGCGACACGTTCCTCCGCCGGCAGGCCGACGCGGCGATCTCCACCTACGACATCCTCGCGAGTGTCGGCCGAGCGGAAGAGTCAGCAGGCGTCCTTGCCGAGGCCGCGGCGATCGCCGAGCGGTTCTACGAAGCGGAGCCAGCCCTCTTCGGCAGCACGCAGCTCCTTGTCAGCGTGCTTGCCTGTCGGGCGAAGGTCTCCGAGGAGTCGGGCGATCTCCCTCGGGCCCTCGCCTACCAACGGCGTAATTTCGACCTCCTCTCCCCCTGGCAGAAGCTCGATCCCACCTCGCAGGAGCTCAACTGGAGAGTGTTTGGCCTGGCACAGAACATTGCCACGATCTCGTCGAGCCTGGGGGACCACGAGGGGGCGGCTCGGATCCTCGAAGAGGCGCTCTCCTTCGCTCCGGATGAGCGGAAGCCAGACCTCCTCATCCGCCTCGCCCGGGCCCGCAGTCTCCAGGGCAACACCACCGCCGCGCGGGCGGCCGCCGAAGGAGCCCTCGCCACCGACAAGGCCGACGAGGCCCGGCAGATCCTCGCCGACCTCGACCGCTGACTCCCCTCGGGCTCGAAAAAGGCGAAAAAGGTGCCAGCCACCAAATCTGGGTAGTTTGACTCCGCTGCAGCAGCGTGTATACATGCGTTCATGCCTCGTCCGAATCGGGCCGCCCCTGGCGGATTTCCATTTCACGTGCTGAACCGGGCCGTCGGCCGGCGGACATTGTTTGCATCCGCCGCCGACTATGAGGCCTTCGTCGAAACGGTGGCCGAGGCTCTTCGCACCAGGCCGATGCGGATCTGCGGCTACTGTGTGATGCCAAACCATTGGCACATGGTTCTCTGGCCGGAGCACGATGGCGATCTCTCGGCGTTCGTGCAGCACTTCACGAATCTCCACGTGAAGCGATGGAAGCTGGCCCACCATGAAGTTGGACATGGCCATCTTTACCAGGGGCGGTTCAAGTCGTTCCCGATCCAAACGGACGACTCTTTCCACACTGTTGTCCGCTACGTCGAGCGCAACCCACTGCGGGCAAATCTCGTCGCCCGGGCGGAAGCTTGGCCTTGGTCGAGCCTGGGACAGGCGTCGCCGACCGAACCAATTCCCCTCGCCGGATGGCCCGTACCGGCGCCTGCCGAAAGACTCCGCGAGGAACGGATTGAGTGGGTCAATCAGCCGCAGACCGAGGGCGAACTCGCCCGGTTGCAATCCTGCGCGAGTCGCGGGCAGCCGTTCGGTGAACAAGGCTGGGTGACGCGGGTCGCCGCGGAACTCAATCTTGCGACAACACTACGCCCCCGTGGCAGGCCAAGGGCCGAGCAGACCAAGGCCAAATCCGGCTGACGCACGGAGAGGGCCAGATTGCCCAGATTTTGGCCCAGATTTGGTGGCTGGCACCCTTTTCCGCCCGGGCGACCGATGGCCAAGCTTGCCACTTTTTCGAGATGACAAACGGCAGTAGGATTGCGTTCTATCATGATAAAACGCATCATCGATGCTGCTTGTCTCGCGGAAGAAACCTGCTTCCTGTGGGGCCCCCGGCAGACGGGAAAAAGCACGCTCCTGCGGTCGCTCTTCCCCAACGCTCCGACCTACGATCTCCTCTCCGCCCGCGAATTCCGCCGCCTCGCGGCCGATCCGGGGGTGTTTTCGGAGGAGTGTGCCGCCCTGCCGCGCACCGGGCAGCCGATCATTGTCGACGAGATCCAAACATTCTCGGCGCGGCCGTGGCGCTGAAGGTGAAGTCGACCGATCGCCCCACGAGCGACCACCTCAAGGGGCTCCGGGCTTGGCGGGAGGAACATCCCACCAGCCGCTGCATCCTCGTCTGTCGTGCTCCCCGCGTGCGCCGCACCGAGGACGGCATCGAGATTCTTCCCTGGCGCGACTTCGTCCGCCGCCTCTGGCTCCACGAGCTCCGGGCCGCCTGACCAGTCCGCCTGGATTGCCCAGATTTGGTGGCTGGCACCTTTTCCTTTTTGGCACCTTTTCCTTTCCTTTTCCTTTTCCCAAAAACAGGCCGCGCTGAACGTATTCCTTGCCTCGGGTTTTGGACTCGGGGATAACGCTAAGGGGAAGACTTAAAAATGGGCAAGGAGGCTCTCTGTGCACGGCACCTCCACAACGCGAATCTCGCTCCTGCAAATCCTCCGCGACAAGCGTGGGGACGACGAAGCTTGGGGGGAGTTTGTCCGTGTCTACGGACCAGCAGTGGCCGAATGGTGCCGGGAGCGCGGCCTCCAGCATGACGACGCCCTCGATGTCACGCAGGATGTGCTCATCCGCTTCTGGCAGACATCGAAGCAGTTCAGCTACAACCCCCGCGGCCGCTTCCGCAGCTATCTCGAGCAGGTCGCCCGCTCGGCCCTCGTCCGCTGGGCGGAGCAGGCAGGCGCGTCGCACGATCATGCCACACGGTCGCTCTTGGAACGGATGCCTGAGCGGGAGGATCTCCTCGCCCGGCTCGCCGATGCCTTCGACACCGAACTCCTTGCCATCGCCATGGCCGAGGTGGAGCAACGCGTCAAGCCGCTCACTTGGAGAGCCTTCCAGATGCTCGCCATCGAGCACCGCAGCGGCGCCGATGTCGCCGCCGAGTTGAAGATCGACACGAATCACGCCTACGTCGCTCGCTGGAACGTGCAGCGGATGATCCGCGCGGTGATCGACCGGCTCGAAGGGCCGGGCGAAGAGAGCAGCGCCGAACCCGGCCGTGGCCAGGATCCAGATGGCCAACGGACAGCCCCGCGCGTGCCGAGGTAGCAGGCATGCAATTGTCATCTGGCTGCCCCGATCAGGAGACGCTCGACAAGCTCTTCGACGATCGTCTCCCCGCCGCCGAGCGCGACGCCCTCTTCGCCCATCTCGAGCACTGCCCGTCGTGTGCCTTCCGCGACGAGATCTCCGCCCCGTGGAGCCTGAAAAGTCTCGTCGGGCGGCAGCGGGCCGGCGCCGCGACTCACGCCGCCCTCTCCGATCTCGCCGCCCGTAGTCCCGATGTCGAGATCGCCCCCGGCCTCGATGCCTCCGCGCCGCTGATCCCGCCGATCCCATCGATCCCGGGCCTCGTCGACTTTGAGCTGGTCGCACGCGGCGGGATGGGGATCATCTTCAAGGCACGCGACAGCGCGCTCGACCGGCCGGTGGCGGTGAAGGTGCTCGCACGGTCTTGGCAGATCTCCGCCGACGATCGGGCCCGGGCCGAGCGCGAGGCCTTGCTGCTCGCGCGCCTCGACCATCCCAATATCATCCGCATCCTCAACGCGGGCTCTGCCGATGGGCTCCCCTATCTCGTCATGGAGTGGGTAGCTGGGGAGACCCTCTGGAGCCGGATCAAGCGGGGCACGCTTCTCTCCAGGGAGGCTGCCCTGATCGGCCGCGATCTCACCAGGGCGCTCGAAGCCCTCCATCTCCTCGGCATCGTCCACCGCGACATCAAGCCGGAGAATGTCCTCCTCGCTCCCGGCCCCAACCCCGCCGATCCCTGCACGCCGAAGCTCATCGACTTCGGCCTTGCCCGCCCCGACGATACCGCCGGCCGGCTCACACAAGCCACGGCCGTGATGGGGACGCCGAGCTACATGGCACCGGAGCAGACCGGCCTCGATCCCCTCTTGGGCCCGGTCGGCCCGCTTACCGATCTCCATGCCATCGGCGGCACGCTCCTGGCGATGCTCACTGGCTCTCCCCCCTACGACGGGCCGACCACCGCCGACATGCTCCGCCGGTCGGCCCTGGGGACGACGAAATCCTTGGGCCGGCTGATGCCGCGAGTGCCGGCCGATCTCCGCACGATCGTCGAGAAGTGCCTCGAGCGCGAGCCCCTCCGCCGCTACGCCTCTGCCCGCGATCTCGCCGACGATCTCGATCGCTTCCTCTCCCACCGGCCGATCCGCGCCCGGCGTCCCCCCTTGCTCGAGCGCGTTGCCAAATGGGCGCGGCGCCGGCCGCTGGCGGCGGGAGCAAGCCTCGCCGCGATCGCGGCCTGCTGCGTCGCCGTCGCCGGCGCCGCCTACCACGTCTTCGAACTGCGGCGCGCCAACGTCCAGATCACCGCCAGCCGCGACCTGGCCCGCGACTTCCTCGGGGATCTCACCGACGCCTCCGCCGATCGGATCATCGCCAGCCGCCCACCGCTCTCCGACGCCGACCGTGCCTATCTCCTCGGGATCCGCGACCGCTTTCTCCAGTGGCCGCTCGAGCCCGATGCCGAGGACGGGCTGAGGTTCCGAATGCGCGGCGCCCAGCGAATCGCTGAGATCTTCGAGCAGCTCCGCCAAGACGGCGACGCCCTCGAGAGCCGGCGGATGATGCTCGCAACGATCCAGGAGATGGACAAGCGTGGTATCGCCGACGCCGACATCGAATCCCACCGGCTCAACGCACTCAAAAGCGAACGCCGGCTCCTCGGCCGGCTGGGGCGAGTCGTCGAGGTGGAGGACGCCTGCCGCCGCGCGATCGCCACCCTTGCCAGCAGGCCGGGGAACGAGGTCGATCTCGCCCAGACGAAGCTCGAGCTGGCCGCCTCGCTCGCCCAGCGTGGCGAGGTCGACAAAGGGGATCGCCTCCTCCGCGAAGGCCTGGCTGAAATGGCGGCCGCGCGGGCCGCTGCGCCAAACGATCCCACGATCCTCAATGCCGGGCAGATCGCGCTATTCAACGCTGCGCATCAAGCCTTCAGCACAGGCCGGCTCGACGATCAGGAAGCCTTCATCGGCGACTTTCGCATGCTCTCGGAAGCGGCCTTGGAGAGGTTTCCCGAGAGCCGATCGCTGTTCGCGGAGGTGATGATGCCGGGAATGGCGGTGGAGGCCGACATCGCCCTGCGTCACGGGCGGTTTGACGAGGCGATCGCGATCGCGAGGCGGCGGGGCACCCTCGCGGCAGACCTGGCGGCGACGAGTCCCGATCTCAGCGCCGTCTTCCTCGGCCGGCAGGTCGATGCCGCGATCCAGACCTACGACATCCTCGCGAGCCAAGGGCGCGCCGTGGAATCAGCTGCCGATCTCGACCAGGCCGAGAGAATCGCCACCAACTTCTACGACGCGGAGCCGGCACTCTTCGGCCGCACGCAGCTCCTCGTCAATGTGCTCTCCAGCCGGGCAGGCCTCCTCCACAACTCTGGCGACATCGCCGGTTCGATCCTCCTCAATAGGCGGGTCTTCGAGCTCCTCGCCCCCTGGCGGGAGGGCCATGCCGACTCCGCCGACATCGCCCTGCGAATGATCGACGTGAGCCAAACCATCGCCGGCCAAGCGTCGGGGCTGGGGGACCATGACGGCGCCGCCGCGATCCTCGACGAGGCCCTGGCGATCGCGCCGCAGGCCTCCCGCGGTGACCTCCTCATCCGCCTGGCGCGCGAGCGGAAAGCGAGCGGCAATCCGAAAGCCGCCCGAGAAGCCGCCGCCGGAGCCATCGCCACCGGCAAGCCGGAATTGGCCGACGAGGCCAGGCAGATCCTCGCCGAACTCGACCGCTGACGGAGGCGCTCGCACGGGGCTCCGAAAAAAGGCGGCAGGCGTGGCTCCACGGAGCGCCGTTCGGGCGTTGACAGCCGCCACCCAGGCAGGACAATGCACACAAGTTCACCTCGGGGAGCCATCAACAATGACCATGGAAACCATTCGAGAGCTCATTCGCCGAGAGCCGTTCGTCATCCGTCTCTCGAACGGTGAAGCCCACGAGATCCGGCATCCCGAGTGCGTGGCGATCACGAAATCGAAGGTCGTCGTCACCTATCCCGATGAAGACCGTGTCGTGCACTGCGGCTTGATTCACATCAACGCCGTCGAGGTCCTCCAGCAGGCCTGACCAGCT
>CAJAYZ010000691.1 GCA_903949225.1 uncultured Planctomycetaceae bacterium | reverse complement strand
GGCCTCAACGGCAAGGACGGATCCAGTGGGAAGGACGGCAAGCCCGGTGTTGCTGGTCCCAAGGGAGAACGCGGACCTGCTGGCGCGGCGGGGAAGCCCGGCCTCAACGGCAAGGACGGATCCAGCGGGAAGGACGGCAAGCCCGGTGTTGCTGGTCCCAAGGGAGAACGCGGACCTGCTGGCGCGGCGGGGAAGCCCGGCCTTAACGGCAAGGACGGATCGAATGGGAAGGACGGCAAGCCCGGTGTTGCTGGCCCCAAGGGAGAACGCGGACTCGCCGGCGCGGCTGGAGCGAAGGGAGACGTCGGGCCGATGGGGCCGGCTGGGCCGGCAACCGGCCTCCGCGCTTCGGGCGCCCGTGATCTGACCACGTCGATGCGGCTTCCCGCTGGCGGCGGGCTCGACCGTGCGGTGCTGAAGCGTGTCGGCGATACCGTTGAACTATCGCTGATTGGCCTCCGTGGCAGCCGCCAACTCAAGGGACTCCTCGGCAAGATCCCTGCCGGGTTCCGGCCGTCGCTGCCGCAGAGCCTGCTGACCGCCGACGAGGGATTCCGTCAGGTGCGGGTGAGCGTCGATGCCGGCACTGCCGCCGTCGCCGTTTCCCAGCCCGCCGAGACAGGTGGCCTTGGGAAGGTGTCGACGTCACTGGTGTGGCTGACCCAAGACGCGTGGCCGACAACGCTCCCCGGTCGTCCTTGGAACCGCTGATCTCAACGCCCTGCTGGTAGGCTTTGGAGGCCTCGACTCCTGAGACCCTCCATGGCCGACACTGATCCTGCCCCGACCTCGCAGCCACTCCCCGAACTCCACACGCTCGTCGTGGGGCGCGAGGCGATGGCCTGTCGGTTTGAGGTGGTGTTCAACGCCGGCGAGGTGCCTGACGCGACGGAACTCGGACTGGCGGCGCTCGATCTCGTCGACTCGATCGAAGACCGGATCACCGTCTACCGGGAATCGAGTGAATTGGCCCGTCTCAACGCCACCGCGGCGGAGGGCTGGCAACCGGTCTCCGGGGATGTCGTGGCGCTGCTGACTCAGGCGCGGCGTCTCCATGAACAGACCGGGGGAGCGTTTGACCCGGCCGCCGGCAGCCTCGTCCGGGCCTGGGGCTTTCTCCGTCGTCAGGGCCGGACCCCCGACGCTGCGACGTTGGCCTCGGCCCGCGAGCAGTCGGGGATGGCGCATGTCGAGATCGACGAACGTGCCGGGGGGGTGCGTTTCACTCGGCCCGGCATCGAGCTCAACCTTGGGGCGATCGGCAAGGGATGGGCGCTCGATGCCGTGATCGGGATGCTCACCGCCGCCGGGGTGGGGAGCGTGCTTGTCCATGGGGGATCGAGCAGCGTCCGCGCGGTGGGGGTGCAGGGCCCCACGCTCCCCGGACGGCGTGGCTGGCGGATCGGCGTGCGCCATCCGCTCCGGCCGGGCCGGCGGCTGGCCACCTTCACGCTCGTCGACGCGGCCCTCGGCACGAGCGGCTCGGGGACCCAGTTCTTCGTCGATCGCGGTCGGCGGCTCGGGCACATCCTCGACCCGCGGAGTGGAGTGCCGGCCGAAGGCGTGCTCTCAGCAACGGTGATCACGCCGCAGGCTGCCGACGCCGATGCCCTTTCCACCGCGCTCTACGTGCTCGGCCCGGCCGGGCTCGAACGGATCGCGCCGGCCGGCGGCGACACCGCCGCAATCCTCGTCGTCCCCTCGCGCAATCCCGCGAGCGTCCGCGTCCTCGCGGCGAACCTCGATCCCGATCTCGTCGAATGGGATCCGGGGGAGGGGCTGGAGGTGGTGCGCGTGGTGTGAGGCTCATGGTGCGGTGGGTCCGGCGGCCCCGACGAGGGGGCCATCGAGCCCCCAAAGCCGACTCGCCCCGCGGATTCCCGATGGGGGGCGAAGTTCCCCTGCCCCGGTGGCCTTCCTGGGGTACACTGACTGGGCGTTGCACGACACCGGCCGATCCCCTGGAATCCCAACCGAACTGAACATGATCGAGTGGTTCGAGCAGGGTTCTTACCTCGGCATCGTGCTCTTTTTGACCCTCACGGGGATCGGGCTCCCGGTGCCGGAGGAGGTGCCGATCGTCGCCGCTGGCGTGGCCAGCCGGGCGGGGGCGCTGCAGTGGTATTACGCCCTCCCTGCCTGTCTCCTCGGCGCGGTGCTCGGCGACAGCCTGATGTACGCCGTGGGGCGGTTTTTCGGCGCCAAAATCCTTCGTGATCATCCCTGGTGGTCGGGGTTTCTCACCCCCGAGCGCGAGAAGACGATCGAGGATCTCATCAACCGGCACGGCATCAAGGCCTTCTTTGTCGCCCGGTTCCTCGTCGGCCTGCGGAGCCCCTTCTACCTGACTGCCGGCATGCTCAAGGTGAAGTACCGCTGGTTTCTCCTCGCCGACCTCCTCTGCGCTTCGGTGGTCATCGGCGGCTTCTTCGGCCTTTCCTACTACTTCGGCGAAAGCATCAGCGGCCTGATCCGCTCTGCGGAACGGGGGTTGACGCTCGCGGCGATCTCGCTGGCGTTCCTGGCAGTGGTGGCGTTCTTCTGGTTTCGCAAACGGCGGATGCAGATGCTCGATCGCGACCCCGAGGCGCTGTTCGAGAACAAGGAGCTGATCTTCGGCCCCGCCGCCGACCGGATCGTCGATGCGGTCGGGATCGGTGACGGCCATGGCACGCACGCCGAGTCGGCCCCCGGCGACCACGACTGACGGTGGAGCGGATGACGCCGATTCTGCCGGGTGGCGGTGGAAAAATGTGCCTTTTCGGCAAGCTTGTCGACCTCGGGCGACTTTGACGTCGCCAAACGGCGACCTAGGTACCTGTGGAGCCATTTCCGTCCACGGGGTTCACCATGCGCGCCGACATTTTTTCCGCCTCTCCTGCCGCGTTCACTCCGTTGACCGCTGACGGCCCGGCCGTCCGGACGACGCGTGGCGGGGAGCGGAGCGGACAGCGGGGGCGGGTCGTCGTCATCGATGCCGACCGCCGGGCCGCGTCGGGAACGGCTGCCTGGCTCTGCACCCAGGGATGGCACGCCAGTGCCGCGGGGAGCGTCGAGGAGGCCCGGGGCCTCGTTGCCCGCGGACGGTGTGACGCCTGGGTCGTCGTCGGCATGGCGGCCGCCCGGGGCGCTGTGGCGGTTCGTCAGGGGCTCCCCCTGCGCCACGCCGGTACGGCGTTGGTCGCAATTCTCCCCCCTCAGGCGGACGCGTCGGGTTGGGATGTCACCCTCGGCTTTCCGGCAGCCGACGACCTGCTCCTCGATGCCCTCGACCGGGCCTGTCGGGCCCCGAGGTTCGAGGCCGTTGCGGTGCCGGCTCTGCCCCCGACTCCGGACGCGGCTCCGGTCGCGATTCTCGGTGCTGACGAGTCGATCCGTCGGGTGCTCGACGTCGCCCGCCGGGTTGCCGACACGGGGGTCACGATCCTCATCACCGGAGAAAGCGGGACGGGCAAGTCGCTCCTCGCCCGCGAGATCCATGCCATCAGCCAGCGCCGCACCGGCCGCTTCGTCGAGGTCGCCTGCGGCAGCCTCCCGGAATCGCTCCTCGAGAGCGAACTCTTCGGCCATGTTGCCGGGGCGTTCACGGGGGCGACGAGCGATCGTGAGGGACGCTTCGCCCAGGCAGACGGAGGCACGATCTTCCTCGACGAGATCGCGACGGCCACGCCAGGTTTGCAGGTGAAGCTCCTTCGTGTCCTGCAGAACCTCGAGTTCGAGCCGGTGGGAGGAGGAACGACGCGGAAGGTCGACACCCGCCTCGTCCTTGCCACCCACGAAGACCTCTCGGCGCTGGTTGCGGCAGGGCGGTTCCGCGCCGACCTCTTCTGGCGGATCAACGTCGTGACGATCGAGATGCCGGCGCTCCGCGACCGGCGCTCAGACATTCCCCTCCTCGCCGGCCACTTTCTTGCCCGCGCTGCCGCCCGCGCCGGCAGGCCCGTCGACGGCTTTACTCCCGCGGCGCTGGCAGCCTTGGTCGCCCACGCCTGGCCGGGCAACGTCCGCGAACTCGAGCACGCGGTCGAGCGCGGGGTGTACCTCGGCACGTCGAGCGCCGTCGATGTCGGCGACCTGCCCCCGGCCGTGGTGGCGGCGGGCGCGATCCGCCCGGAGCCGCGAGGCGAAGGGGCGCTGCGGCAGTCGCTGGCGGTGCCTGAGCGGCAGCTGATCCTCGAGGCACTTAAACACCACGCCTGGCGACGCGACGCGGCGGCGCGGGCGCTGGGCATCAACCGAACGACGCTCTACAAGAAGGCGAAGCGACTCGGCCTCGACCTCTCCTCGCTCCCGCCGGGGGGCTGACCCATCAGCCGACGGCCGGCACCCATCCCGAGGCGAGAGACCAGGCGAGGAGGGCCGCAAGGACAAGCCGGTAGACGATGAATGGCCAGAGTGTGCGGCGGCCGAGCATCACCAGGAGCCAGCGGATCGCCACGTAGCCGACGATTGCTGCCGAAGCCGTGCCGGCTGCCGCCATCGTGATCGCCTCGGCGGAGCCGAAGATTTCGGCACGTTCCTGCCAGGCTTCGAGGAGGCCGGCGGCGGCTACCGCGGGGAGGGAAAGGAGGAAGGAGAACCGGGCGGCAGTCTGCCGGTCGAGCCCGCCGAGCATGCCGGACGAGATCGTCACGCCGCTCCGCGACGTGCCGGGCACGAGCGCCAGCACTTGCGCGAGCCCCATCCCCAGCCCATCGGAAAGCCCGATGCCGTCGAGCCCCTGGCGCCCCTTCGAGCCCCGCCGGCTCCGCCACCGCACGACCAATTCCGCCACGGCCATGAGCACGGTTGCCGCCACGAGAGCCACGATCACCACCTCCAGCCGCCGCGCTTCCCCCTTGATGAGCTTCCGGAGGGCAAAGCCGACAACCACGATCGGGAGTGTGCCGAGGAGGATGAGCCATGAAACCCTCGATTCCGGGCTCCCCCACGGGCGCCGGCTGGCGATCCCGACGACGAATCCCTGCAGGAGGGCCGCGATGTCGCGCCACATCGCCACGCACACGGCCAAAAGCGTGCCGCACTGGATGACGGCCGAGTAGGCCGCGCCGGGGTCGTCCCAGCCGAGGAGCGCCGGGACGATGCGGAGGTGGGCCGTGCTCGACACCGGGAGAAACTCGGTGAGCCCCTGAACGATGCCGAGGGTGATTGCTTCGACGAGGGTCATGAAACGGGTGTTCTGGCGGGGAAAAGCATGACGGGGCGGGGATCGGGACGGGCTTGGAAAAGGGCCGCGGAGGGCTTTTTCTGTTTGGCCGCCGGTTCCCGCTTCAAAATAGCAGCCCTGTCGGGCATAATCGCCCCCTTCGCCGGTTGTGGGCGTGACAACCCCGATGGAAAAGTCGGGGGCTCGCGCCGCCCGCTCCGCCCCGAACACCCGTTTCAAATACCCGGTCTATCGCCGCGCACCGGCGCGGTGAGCCAGAGCACAGGAGACTCCCCCGCGATGTTCCGTAACCTCAGCACCGTCGGCCTGCCCCTTTCCGGACGGCCCAGCGAGCTCATCGAACTGGCGCTCTCGTTCGGCTTCGATGCGATGGACATCGACATCGTCGACTTCCAGCAGCAGGCCGAGGCGTTCGGGGTCGAGCATGCCCGCCGGCTGATGGTTAGCGCCCGTCTCCATTGTGGATCTTTCCACCTGCCGATCTCTCTGATCGGTGACGACGCGGCGTTCAACGCCGACCTCGCCGAACTGCCGACGCGGCTCGAGTTTGCCCAGGCGACCGAGGCGAAGCGTGCCATCGTCACCATCGCCCCGGCGAGCGATGACCATGCCTTCAAAGACTTCTTCGAGCTGTATCGTCAGCGACTCGACACGCTCGGCGGCCTGCTTGCCAACTACGGCATCAGCCTCGGGCTGGCGCTGGCCCCGGAGGCCGAGGCCCGGGCCGAGAAGGCTCACCAGTTCATCCACACCTACGAAGGCCTCATCGGCCTGGTGAGCGTCTGCCATCCGAGCGTCGGCGTCGTGGTCGACGCCTGGGCCCTCCACCTCACCGGCGAGCCGCTGTCGGTCATCGGGTCGATCCCGGCCGGCCGGATCGTCGAAGTGCGTCTTTCGGATGCGCCCCGCGACGTGGTGTCGGCCGAGCTCAGCCACACCCAGCGGCTGATGCCCGCCGAGACCGGCGTCATCCCCGCCGCTCAGATCCTGGTCGAGGCCGAGAAGGCCGGTTTCGACGGCCCCGTCACGCCGTGGGCCGATCGCTCGACCCTCGCTGGTCGCGGTCGGGAGAAGATCGTGCGGCTTGCCGGCGACCGCCTCGAGGCGGTCTGGAAGGAAGCCGGGCTGCCGATCGTTCCGCGTTGGTTCGCCCCGTCGGCCCGTGAGAACGCGCCGCGGTTTGGCGAAGATCCCGCCATGCTGGCTGCCGCCGGCGCACTCGACGGCAAGCCGGGCCCGGTCGCCTGACCGGTTCGGCAGCGGCCGTCGTCACCAGTTCCCCCGTCACGGCCCCTTGGCGGCGTCAGGCTCCTCCGCGGATCCAATCGACCTGCGGAGAGCCTCCGCCCGTCAAGGCGGCGCCACGGCAAAACTCCGACACATAGCGGAGTGGCTGGCCGGGGCGATCGGGGTCGCGGAACGAATCCCCTTTCTGCAGGATCGGGAGTTGGTCCGGCATGCCGCCGAAGGCCCGCGCTCCGGCGGCCTGGCAGGGAAACCACGATCCTTTCCCATCAGCATCGACGAGGTGGAACTCCGGATAGCAGTGCCCCTCCACCCACACTGTCCTGGACGGGATGCCGTTGATCCTGGCGCAGGCGATGAACAGGCAGGTGAGTTCTTCGCAGTCACCCCAGCCATCGGCGAGGGCCCGCGCGGCTCCTTTCAGGGTGCCGTTGCGGTATTCGACCTTCTCGCGGACCGCGTCGTAGATCGCTTCGACCTTGGCCCAGCCCTCGAGCCCTTCCCCGAGGGATTTGGCGAACTTCGTCACCTTCGGATGCCGTGTCTCGATGTACGGGCTCGAGGCGAGATACGGCTTGAGGGTCTTGGCGGGCTTCTCCGGGATCGAGAGCCCGGATGGATCGCTCGGCGGAAGGATCGCCGCCCTCCCGAGCGAGTAGGTGACGACCGCCTTCGCTTCCTGACCGGAAGGAAGATCGGGGATCTCGACGAGCATCTGCTTCACGCCGCCGGGCAGCGTCCGATAGCGAACCTGACGGACATCGGCCGAAACATCCTCACCGACGATCTCCACCGTCTGCTCCGGCCATTCCGCCGGCACTGGAAGCGTGGCGTATATCCCCCGGCAGGGCCCCCCCGTGGCGACGACCGACAGGCCGACACGGTAGGGCTGGCGACGGATGTCCCCCAGCGACGGCCCGCTGGTCGCGAGCGGCTCATCGGCGAATTGAGCGCTGGCAGAGGGGGCCGACAGGCATCCCCGCAGACCGATCGCCAAGCAGGCGGTGCGAATCAGACCGCGCCGCGTCATCGCCAGGGGTGGAGCGGCGGGCAGGGCGGCGGAGGGGTGGCGGTGAGGGCTCATGAAAGGGGCATCGGATCGGAGGGGGCGCCGACTGTGGTCCGGACGGCGACATATCGATGAGGAAACTGGGGAGGAAAGGGCAAAACAACGAATTGTTCAGGTCTGCCCCGGCTGCTACACTCCAGGGTTTCCGCTTTGTGGCCCGCTTTCCCCCTTCCTCCAACCCGTTTTCCCGAAACCCCCACACGATGGTCAACCGCAACCTCATCCGCGAACTGGAACTTGGCGACGAGATCGATCAGGAGATCGAGCTGGCAATGGGAGGGACCGACAGTGGCGAATATGCCATTGGCACCGCCACCCTGTCAGTCAATTCGGTCCTCCACGGCAAGATCCTCCGGGTCGACGATGAGTTCGTGCTGGTCGACGTTGGCTACAAGAGCGAGGGGCACATCCCTCGGAACGAGTGGGATGATTCGGAGCCGCCGCCGCAGGTGGGCGACACCGTCAAGGTGCTCCTCGAGGAGTTCGAGGATGGCCAACTCGAGGAACAGCGTGGGCTGATCACCCTCTCGAAGCGGAAGGCCCGCCGCATCGAGGATTGGCTGCGGGTGATGGAGAGCGTCAAGGAGAACGACGTCGTCACCGGGTTCGTCACGCGGAAGATCAAGGGTGGTCTCCTCGTCGACATCTCGGGCGTCAACGTGTTCCTCCCCGCCAGCCAGGTCGACATCCGTCGCCCGGCCGACATCGGGGACTACTGCGGCCGCTGCATCCAGTGCCTCGTGCTCAAGATCGACGAGCAGCGTCGCAACATCGTCGTCTCGCGCCGGGCCCTCATCGAGCAGGAACGGGCCGAGCGCAAGAAGCAACTCATGGAGACCCTCGAGGTCGGCCAGGTGCGCCGCGGCATCGTCAAGAACATCGCCGACTTCGGTGCGTTCGTCGATCTTGGCGGCATCGACGGCCTGCTCCACATCACCGACATGAGCTGGGGCCGCATCGGTCACCCCAGCGAGATGGTGGCGATCGACCAGGAGATCGAGGTTCAGGTGCTGCACATCGACCGCGAGCGCGAGAAGATCGCCCTCGGCATGAAGCAGCGGACCGCGAGCCCGTGGGCGAAGGTCGCCGACAAGTACCCAGTCGGCACGGTCTGCAAGGGGACCGTCGTCAACGTCATGAGCTACGGCGCGTTCGTCAAGCTCGAGGATGGCGTCGAGGGGCTCGTGCACATCAGCGAGATGAGCTGGACGAAGCGCGTCAGCCATCCCTCCGAACTCGTCAAGCCGGGTGACGAGGTCGAGGTCGTCGTCCTCGCCATCAACAAGGAGAAGCAGGAGATCTCGCTGGGCATGAAGCAGACCCAGCAGAATCCCTGGGAGAAGGTCGCCGCCGACTATCCGCCCGGAGCTGTGGTCAAGGGGGTCGTCCGCAACCTCACCAACTACGGTGCCTTCATCGAGATCGACGACGGGATCGACGGCCTCCTCCATGTCACCGACATGTCGTGGACGCGGAAGGTCACCCATCCCAGCGAGATGGTCGACAAGGGACAAGAGATCGAGTGCAAGGTGCTCTCGGTCGATCAGCAGCGTCGCCGCATCGCCCTGGGCCTCAAGCAGATGCACGAGGATCCGTGGACGACCGACATCCCCGCCCGCTACAAGCCCGGCGATGTCGTGAAGGGGAACGTCACGAAGATCACCAACTTCGGAGTCTTTGTCGGCCTCGAGGATGGTCTCGAGGGGCTGCTCCACATCTCGGAGCTCTCCGAGGACAAGATCGAGAACGCCGAGGATCTCGTGAAGGTCGGCGACCCGATCGAGGTGAAGATCCTCCGCGTCGACACCGACGACCGAAAGATCGGCCTGTCGAAGAAGCGCGTTGGCTGGTCGCGTGAGCGCGAGGCGGCCGAGGGAACCGAAGAGGTCTGACGTCCGTGAGGATCGTGCCCGGTGTCAGGGAGCGGTGGTTGTGACGCGAGTCACGGCCATCGCCTGCACCGGGCCGATCGTCTCGACAGGCGCCTGTTCCGACTGGCTCGCGTTTGCATCCTGTCGGGCAGGGGCCCGGTCGACCGTCACGATTCGCAGCGATTGCTGGCGGCTGATCCGTCCCGAAGGTCCTGTCGGGGTGACGCCGCCGAGGAAGCTTTCTGT
>CAJAYZ010000690.1 GCA_903949225.1 uncultured Planctomycetaceae bacterium | reverse complement strand
TGACCACCGTTATTCGGTGCGAATCAGCTGGAAGCCGTGGTAGGCCTCGTTGCCATGCTCGCCGATGTCGAGCCCCTCGACTTCTTCGTGCGGCGAGACCCGCAGACCCACAGCAAACTTGAGGATGAACCAGCAGATCGCCGAAACCGGAGCGACATAGGCCCCGACGGCGAGGACGCCGAGAAGTTGGATCCAGAGTTGCTCGACTCCACCGCCATAGAAGAGGCCCGCCTTCGGACCGCCGGCGACCATTGATCCGAACGGTCCGGCAACCACCGATTGCGACAAGTCGCTGGAGTTGAAGAGCCCGACGCAGAGCGTGCCGAGGATCCCGCAGACGAGATGGACGCTCGTCGCTCCGACCGGGTCGTCGATCTTGAGGCGATCGAAGAACATGACAGAGAAGACGACGATCACACCGGCGACTGCTCCGATGAGCATCGAGGCCGGAACGGTGACGTAGGCGGCGCTCGCGGTGATGCCGACAAGCCCGGCGAGACAACCGTTGAGCGTCATCCCGATGTCTGGCTTTCCGAGGAGGAGCCAAGCGGTGATCGTCGCCGTAATCGTCGCTGCTGCCGCGGCGGAGTTGGTGTTGACGGCCACCTGGGCGGCGAGCCGACCACCATCACCGGCAACACTCATCGTGCTCCCCGGATTGAAGCCAAACCAGCCGAACCAGAGGACGAGGCAGCCGATGAAAGCCAAGGGCATGTTGTGGCCGGGAATCGCCTGCACGCGTCCGTCAGCCGAATACTTCCCGATCCGCGGCCCAAGGATCATCGCCCCAGTCAGCGCGGCCCAGCCTCCCACGGAGTGCACCGCGGAACATCCGGCAAAGTCCCAAAAGCCCTTTTGGGCGAGGAACCCACCTCCCCAAATCCAGTGCCCGGTGACCGGATAGATCGCTACGGCCATGAGGAAGCTGAAGAGGATGAAGGAGTGGTACTTGATCCGCTCGGCGACGGCGCCGGAGACAATCGTCGCGGCAGTCCCGGCGAACACCAACTGAAAGAAGAACTTGGCCCACAGCGGGACACCGGTCCAACTGATCGAGCCGTAGGCACCGGCATATTTGTCACCCACAGCCGGGCTGTTGTCAGCCGCCCCAACCATGAACGAGCCGGAGTTGCCGATCCAGCCGCCAGCATCGGTGCCGAACATCAAATCCCAGCCGAGGAACCAGAAGGCGACCGCCGTGGCGGCGAAGACGATGAAGTTTTTGGAGAGGATGTTGACGCTGTTCTTGGCCCGGGCGAAGCCCGACTCGACGCATCCGAAGCCGAGGTTCATGAAGAACACGAGCATCCCGGCGATCAACACCCAGACGGTGTCGGCCGCGAGCCAGAGGTTCGTCACCATCTCCTCGGTCGTGGGGATGGGGATGGCAGGCGGTGCTGGTGTGGCCTCCTGGGCAAGAGCTGCGCCCGAAAGCGTCGCCAAAAAGAGGGCCATTCCGACCGTTCCGGTGCCGGTGAGCACCGACGTCAACCGCGGGAGCGATTTGACCACCCGGCTGACGAGCAAGTTGGCCGCTGAATCGGAAACACAAAGGGATCGCATGGGCACTCCAGAGGGGTTGCAGTCCGGGATGAACACCTCCGCAGTGTTCGATCCTCGGACGGGGTCCGAAAACCTCCGTGCATCGATCCAATTCAAACGGCGTGCCAATTGCCCAAGCGACGCGGCGTAAAAGGTCCTGAAAGACTGGAAAAGACTTGAAAAACTGGGCAATTCGTTCCCAGTCGCGCTCGTAATCCGGCGGAAATCGACCGTCTGGTTGGGGCGACCAGTGCCCCCGCGGCGCAGTTTCCGGGCAGCGTGGTGCCGAAGTTCGATGCAGGTCGCGGGAGCCGGGGGGAGAGACTGTCGGCCGATGTTCACACCCGGGCCGACGCACCGTTCCACGCGGCGACGATCTCAGAGGACAACCGCGAGGGGGGCAATCAAGTTCAAGGGCCGACCACTCGCCGGATGGGGAAAGGTGATCTGCGCCGCGTGGAGCCAGAGCCGCCCGACGGATGGGGTGGGCCCGTAGAGCCTGTCTCCGAGTACCGGGCAACCGAGCCAGGCCATGTGGACGCGGAGTTGGTGCGACCGTCCGGTGACGGGATTCAGATCGACTGCCGTCACGCCATCGGGAAGCCCCAGTCCGTCGACCGTCGCCCACCGGGACGTGGCCGCGCGCCCCAGGATCGGATCGACGCGCTGGCGGGGGGGAGCGGCGGCATCCGGCGCCAGCGGCAGATGGACCACCCCTTCAGGCCCGGGCAGCCGACCTACGACCAGCGCGCGATACGACTTCCGAACGAGCCCCCCCTCGAACGCCCGTCCGAGGGCGGCTCTGGCATCGGCTGTCCGGGCGAGAATGAGCAGCCCCGAGGTGTCACGATCGAGACGGTGGACGGCCTCCGGGCGGGGCTGGTTGGCGAGTTCACCGGCAGCGAGCACGGTGGCCACATCGGGT
This sequence comes from uncultured Planctomycetaceae bacterium, assembly GCA_903949225.1. Taxonomy (GTDB): domain Bacteria; phylum Planctomycetota; class Planctomycetia; order Pirellulales; family UBA1268; genus QWOP01. The sequence goes on along the minus strand of CAJAYZ010000690.1, from coordinate 1,980 downwards.
GGGTCGTGCGGCGTCCGGGCCGGGACACTCGGCATCCCGGGCGGCTTGTCGACCACGACGACATGCTGGTCGAGGAGCAGGATCCGCAAGCCCGGCATGCCGGTGGCCCGCGAGCCTTCCCGCTCCCGGTCGATCACAGCACCCCCAAGCTCTCAACCCAGGAGCAGAGCGTTTCCGTCGGCAGCCCGTCGCCCGCAAGGTCGGGGAGGAGGCCGACCGGATAGCCGGCGGCCTCGAGGCGGCGACGGTCGTCGTCGATGCGGTTCACGGCGGCTCCGGGGAGCGATCCGAAGAGGACAGACCGGCTCTTGCCAGGCTCGGTTGGGGAAATCGTCGCCTGACGGGGAAGCGTGGCGTCGAGGAGCGCCACCCCGCGGACGGCAGGCCCGAGCGCATCGGCCGCAAGCCAGACGAAGGCGCCACCGGCACCGCTCCCCGCGAAGGCGATCCGCGAAGGGTCGATGGCGCGGCGCAACCGCAATCCGTCGAGGGTCCTAGCCAGGGTGGCAATGTCCTCGCGGCCCCACCGCTGAGGATCGGACGACTGTGGCAGCACGACGGCGACGCCATACCGCGTGGCGGCCCCCCGCCACCGTTCGGCCTCTCGCTTCGAGGCCTCGTCGAATTCCGCGGCCCGGGTCGGCTTGCCACCGGCACCACCGGCGGGTTGACCGCAGTAAACAAGCACGCCGAGAGGCGCTTGCGCCGCTGCCGCGGGGAGCACAGCCCACGCCGGCCGGACGATCTCCGCCGCACCGAGTCGCTCGACCGCCGTCGTGGCGGGATCGGCCTCGGTCGTGGGCACACCGATCGGTACCGCCGTCGGCTGCGTCACCAACGGCACGCCGATCGATTTCGCTTCGCCGCCGCGATCGAAGGCCACTTCAACGACGGTGCCGGCATCGAGGCCGGCGAGAAATCCGCCGAGGATGGCAGGCGTGGTGACTTCGAGCGGCGCAGGCTCCCCTGCACCTCCATCGGCCTGCTGGCGCACCGAAGTGATTCGGTCCCCCGGCTCGATCCCGGCCCGGGCTGCTGGACCGTCGGGCCAGGTCCATGCCACGCTCACTCCGGGCTTTGCTGCATCACCATCGGCGGGCTTTACGCCGGCGGGATCACCGGCAGCCCCGGGACCGGCACGGCGGGGCACGAGTCCGAGCACGGGCCGACGCCACGGGGGGAGCGTGGCAACGAGCTCGACGCGCACCGCAATCCTTTCCCTGGCCTCGCCACGATCCACGACGAGATCGATCGCATCCCCCGCGTAGAGCGGAGCGATGGCGTGCCGCAGTTCGGCCACACGACTCACGGCGTGACCACCGGCCTCGACGATCCGGTCACCGGGCCGCAGCCCGGCGCGTCCGGCCGGCGAATCGGCCCGGCAGGTCGCCACGATGGGGGGAGCCGTGAATGGATCGCGGGACGTGTAGCCGATCCCGATGATGCCAGGGGAGAGCGTTTCCCCCGCCTGAAGCCGGGGGAGAACACGGAGAATGTCCTCCAGAGGCACGGCGAAACCGATCCCGGAGTCGTACAGCTCCGTTCCCGCCATCATCCCCGCGGTTTCAGCGGGAAGCGGAGCCAGCACCCCGATCACCCGGCCCTCGAGATCGACAAGCGGCCCGCCGTAATTCGCCGGAGAGACGGAGGCATCGGTCTGGACCGCCCGCCCCCAGGCCCGATTGGTGGCCGAGAGGATCCCCACCCCGACACTCGGCTCACTCGCGCTCCAAGCCCTTCCCAAGACGAGCGTGCCCTGTCCGACCGAGAGAGCCTCACGCGGCACTGCCTCCGTCACCGGCAGCGGAGGCATCCCCGCGGGCAGATCAATTTTGAGAAGCACCAGACCGCGGGCGAGATCGCGGCCGGTCACACGGGCCACATGCCGGGCGCCTCCCGGGAGGGTGACCACGGCCTGGGTCGCATCCTTGGGCACGGCAAACGAGGTCGCCACCACCCAGCCTTCAGCGCCCACGACGA
>CAJAYZ010000689.1 GCA_903949225.1 uncultured Planctomycetaceae bacterium | reverse complement strand
TGGCGATCAATCCGACGCTCGCCGACACGGCCGAGGGGCTCGAGGTGGCCGACATCTACGCGCTGACGATCCTCGAAGATGCGGGCTTGGAAATCGTGTCGATTGAGGTCACCGGGGGAGAGTGAATAGGGCCGGCCTCATTTCGCCGGCGGTGTCGCAGGGGCCGCAGGAGGCATGGCCGTCTTGCCGAGGAGGTGCCGGTCGAACCAGGCGAGATCCCATTCCATCTTCGCGCGGCGGTGGTTTTGCTTGACGAGGCCGTGGCCGGCGCCGGGATAGACGACAAGCTCCGTCGGGACGTCGAGATAGGTCTTGAGCGCCCGGTACATCGCGCGGGCATGGGCCGCGGGGACGCGGGCGTCGAGCTCGCCGACATGGAGGAGCGTCGGCGTCTTCACCCGGTCGAGGGCATACATCGGCGAGGCGGCCCGGTAAGCATCGGGCTCGGCCCACGGGAGCTTGCCCCCCATGAAGTTGACGACGTGGCCGGGGGTGTCCTCCGTGCCCCACTGGATCACCTGATCGACGACGCCGGCGCCACTGCTGGCGGCCTTGAAGCGGTCGCTCGCCGCCACGAGGCAGTTGGTGAGATAGCCACCGTTGCTCCACCCCATCACGCCGAGGCGGTCGGGATCGGCGATGCCGCGCTCGACGAGCGCATCGACGCCGGCGAGGATGTCGGCCACCTCGATGTCGTTCTCGCGACCGACGAGCTCCTCGAGAAAATCGTCGCCATAGCCGGTCGAGCCGCGGTAGTTCGGCGAGAGCAGTGCGTAGCCCTTGGCGGGGAGGAGGACGCGGCCGTAGATCCAGAACTGAAACTGGAGGAGCGACGAGCCGGTCGGCCCCCCATGGATCTCCACGACCAACGGCAGCCGCTCCCCCGGCTTGGCGTCGGGGGGCAGCTCGAGCACCCCCTCCACCTCGCGGCCATCGGGGGCGCGCCACTGGACGAGCGAGATCGTCGGCAGCTTCCAGCCGTCGACCTGGGGATTGAGCTTCGTGAGCCGGTTCATCGCTCCGTCAGCCGCGACGAGATAGAGGTCGGGGGGATCGGTGAGCGTGGCATCGATGACGCCGAGCTGACCATCGGCGGCGATTGAAAAGGCGGCGATGGCGTGGTCGCCGGGGGTGACGGGGCGGTCGGCCCCCTGACGGCCATCACGGACGGCGGCGATCGAGTGGACGCGTGCCCTGGCGCGCTGTTCGCCGATGAAGCACAGCTCGTCGGCGCCGCGCCAGGCGAGCGTTGTCCCGAGCACGCTCACCCCGGCGGGTCGGCGCAGCTCCCAGACGCTTCCCTTGGCGCCATTCCACTGGCAGGCGTAGATCCGGCAGGGATGGCCGTCAAACTCCACCGCGAAGGCGAGCCTGCCGTCGGCCGACCAGCAGGGGCTCTCGAGCCAGCCGAACGGGGAGGGATGGCCGTCGCGCCAGCCGGCTGCCGTCACCACCTCGATCGTGCGCGTGGCGGCATGCCAGACGTCGATCCGCGACCATCCCTCGAGGTGGAGGATCTCGTCGTCGGGAGTCGTCACCATCGCGATCCGCGCTTGGTCGGGCGAAACGCGCAGCGCCGTCACGACGCGCTTCTCGTCGATGAGCTTCTCCGCTCTCCAGCTCTCCAGATCGAGGCGCCACACCTGCGTGAACTTCGTCACGCCATGGCCGTATTCGACCTCCTTGTGGAGGGTGCGGAGATCCTTCCACTCGTCGTCAGTCCCCTCGGCAACGACGGTGTAGTAGAGGGCCCGGCCGTCGGCGGAGAGCTCGGCGCGACCGATCCCCTCCTTGACGCGCGTCACGGCCATCAGCCCCGAGCCATCCGCTGCGATCCGCCACACCTGCGACTTGCCGTCGTGAGGCGGGGCATCGTCGCCGGGGCGGCGGACGTTGGCGGTGAAGTAAAGAAACTTGCCATCCGGGCTCCACTGCGGTGCGGCCTCCTCGGCCCGGTCAAACGTCAGCCTCTGCCGAGCCTTCGTGGCCACGTTGACGATCCACAGGTCGGCATTCCGCGTGGCGTCGGCGTTTTCCCAACGCTGCTCGATGTAGGCGACGGTGGCGCCGTCGGGGGAGACGGCGAGGGTCGACGGGGTGCCGAGGGTGAAGTAGTCGTCGACCTCGATGTCGTGGGTGCGAGGGGGAGCCTGGCCGATGGCCGGGGAAGGGCCTGCGGCAATCGCCGATGCCACGAGAACGAAGCAGATGGCACGCAGGCTCGGCATGGGAGCGTCTCCGTCGGAGGGGATGGAATCGCCGCGATGATACGTCCGCCGGGCCCTGGGCCACGAGAATCGACTACCCGGCGAACCGGCCCGGGGCGAGGAAACCGATCGGCTGCGACGTCGAGCCGTCGAGGGCGAGGTCGGCAAGGATAGCGCCGACGACGCTTGCGAACTTGAAGCCATGCCCCGAAAAACCGGCCGCGATCGCCACGCGTGACTGCTCGGGATGAAGCCCGAGGAGGAAGTGGGCGTCGGGGGTCATCGTGTAGAGGCAGGCGGCATGGTGGACGAGGTCGTCGCCGAGGGCCGGAAGTCGGGCCCGTGCCACTGCTGCCACGCGCGCAGCTTCTTCCCGGTCGAGTGAGCGATCGAGCGCCAGCGGATCGGCGACGGGGGTGCCGCCGGTGTGCTCGGCCATCTTCACGCCGAGGTCGTCGAGCGCCGGAAAGCCGTAGTAGAAGCCGGCGGGGGTGTCGAATGCGAAGCAGGGGAGGCCGATCCCCGGCTCGGGCCCGGCCGCGAATGCCGCGCGGTGCTCTGCCGGGGGGCGATACCAGCAGAGCATTTTCTTGAGGACCTCGAGCTTCACCGACGGGATCTCGAGGAGATCGGCCGCCCACGCGCCGGGCGCGATCACGAGCCGATCGGCGTGGAAAGTGCCTTGGTCGGTGTCGACCGTGACGCCGCTCGGCCCGGCCTGCCAGCCGTGGATGTCGACACCCTCCACGAAGCGGGCGCCGTGGCGTGTGGCGACCTCGGCGTGGGCTCGAACGCAATCCTCGACGAGGAGAAAGCCACCGGCTGGCTCCCAGACCGCGAGAAAATCGTCGTCGAGCGTGAAGGCCGGCCAGCGACGCTTGGCCTCACTGGCTGCCAGCCGCTCGATGGGAAGGCGATGGACGGCGGCGGCGTGGAGGGCGCCGGCGACCGCCTCGCCCGTCTCTGCCCCCGCTAGCAGCAGCCCCGACTGGAAAAGGAGCCTTCTTCCCGTCGCCTCTTCGAGCCCGCGCCACAGCCGGTAGGCCTCGAGAAGCAGGGGCACGTAATCGGGATGCTCGAAGTAGGCCTGACGGATGAGCCGCGTCTGACCGTGAGAGCTGCCGCGGTTGTGGGCGATCTCAAAGCGATCGAGGCCGATCACCTTCGCGCCGCGGGCGGCGAGGTGCGCACAGGCCGCACTTCCCATCCCGCCGGTGCCGAGGACGATGACATCGGCGGAGGTGGCCGTGGCGGTCGGCATGAAGGTTTTCCGTGCGGGGACGAACGCCTGCCAACGGCCCTCGGGATCGAGCCCTGCTTACTCGGCGCCAGCGCCGGCCGGCTCAGGGGGAGCCTCTTGCTCGATGGCCGGCTCCGCAGCCGCCTTCTCGGTGACTGCGGGCTCGGTAACCGCGGGCTCGGTAACCGCGGGCTCGGTAACCGCGGGCTCGGTAACCGCGGGCTCGGTAGCGGGCATGTCGTCGGGGGCATGGTCGTGTCCCCCGCCATCCCAAAGCGACGCCCCGACAAACATCCACCCCTCCGGCACCGTCTGCATCGTCATTCCGGCCGTACCGAAGTAGTGGCGGATGGCATCAAACTCTGGCAGCGTCGTCCCATCGACGCGCGGCGTCCGTGGCTCCTTCGATTTCTTGTTCCCGAGACCAGCGCCAGGGTTGTCCCGCGCGGTGAGGAGGGCGTTGGCGAGCCGGCCGGCGAGGCTCTTGTTCTCGGGGCCCTTGCCATTGCGGAGGAGCTCGTAGGTCGGCTGCACCATCTGTTCGGTGCGGGCGAAGGTGCGGAGGGCAACATCCCCGGGGAGGAGGCCCTTGAGTTGTTCGACCGACTCGTTGTAGTCGGCTTCTTCGGCAAACGGCGGAGACTTCCCATCGAGCACCCTCTGGAGAATGTCCAGATGAGACGCGATGAGGATCTGGCCATGGGCCACGGCCACGGCCGCATTCGGACAGGGGGCATCGTCGGGATCGCCACCGAGGGCACCGCGGGGCCGGTCGTCATCCCCATCGTCGCGGGCCCGCACCCGCGTCGAACGGGCGGCCTTCCCCGGCTCGTCGGGCACCGTCTCCCAGATCACATGCCCGCCGACGTCGAGCTTCCGCGTCTTCGCCTCGGTCGACATGCTCCGAGCGATCGTCGCGGCGACCGTCTCCGGATCATCGGCTTCCAAGGCGATGACCATCCGCTCGCAATCGGGGCCGAAGGGGAGGACATGGTCGCCGGTGATCATGACGGCACCACCGAGGTGGCGGATGAGGTCGTTCTCGACGTCGATCTGCGGCCCGTCCGGATCGTCTTTCAGGCTCGAGATCACGTCGTCAAACACGCCCTGCTCGCCAACCATGTCGTCGACGAGGGGCTCGAGGGCCCGGAAGACCTTGGGAAGATCCCACTGGAGTCCGAGCCAGCTGGCGGCATCCCCCGGCACCCAGGGGGCGGGGGCGAGCGAAGTCGCATTGGGAAACTCGAGGATTCGAGCGGCCTTCTCGTAGCGCTCCTTCCCGCCGGCCACGGTTGGCGGCGCATAGATGAGGGTGTTGTGGCGGAGATCGACGTTCCCCTCGCCGAAGAAGACGATGCCACCGGCCCCCTTGATGCAGTCGAAGCCGTTGCGGCGCGCCATCTCGACGTAGTCGGTCGGCTTCCGCTTCGAGGCCTTCTTCGGCGCCGGCCGGCTCTTCTGCTGGGCCTGGAAGAGGGCGAGCGGATCGATGTACCACCGCCCCGTCGCCACGCCGGCGGGAACGGTCTCGCCGCACTTCCGCGCCACCACCTGGAAGGCTTCGAGCGACGCCAGCGAATCCTGTCGCTGCTTGGAGAACGCCGGGAGAAGGGCAGCGACGATCTCGGAGCTCGTGCCGGCGACGATCGCGCCGGGCCGCGTGGCATAGGCGATCCGCCGAGGAGCAGCGGGCTCGGCGGCCACCGGCTGCCCCTCACGGGGCGGGAGCGGCGGAAGTTCGTAGGCCGTGATCCCCTCGGGGGCGGCAAGCTTCTTGCCACCGCGATCGATGAGACGCTTGAAGACCGTGTCGAGAAGCGCGGGAACGGCGTCGTCATGGCCACTGGTGTCGACGAGGAGCAGCCCGGCAAGGGAACCGTCGGCCTGTTCGACCGCCGCCACCGCCGACTCCCCGCCACTGACCCCCGAGAGCTCTTTGGGGGTGATCCCGAAACCCATCCGGTCGCCGGCGATGCTCGACCGCTGCTCGTCGAGGGCGTCGTAAAACTTCTGCATCAACGGCTCATCGAAGAGCTTCCCCAGCGCGGAGTGGTCGAAGCGTTCGCGAAGGGCGGCGGCGTCGGGGGCGCTCACCCAGGCCCGCGTCGTTGCCGGGAGAACCTGCTCACTGGGGGCAAACCCAGCCGCGGCCGCCGACGATGCGGCGAAAAAGAGCCCGAGCAGCGAGCCGAAGGCCCATGCCACCACGTCTGAGCGAGCCGGAAAATCTCCGGTCGTGAGCCCGCGGCCCGATTCCGTTCGCACCGCCACCAGCGTCCGTGCCGCCATCATCCGCCTGCATCCTGCCACGTGATCCCTCGCGTGTTCGGTGGAGCCAGCTCCCGTGCCTGCGCTGACGATCCCCCGCGGGACGATTCCAGGCAGGGTCCCCGAGAGAAGCCTAAGAAGAGAGATAAAATAACCGCTGCTGCGTGTTTCGGCCACAGCAGCAAGGCTTCCCCGGGGCCGGTGCCGCAATCAGGGGGGAACTTGATGAAAGCCTGGGGCGAGTTGGCGCCAGGCCATCGCCTCCTCGAGATCCCACGACACCGAGAGAACGTCCTCCTCGCGAAACATATCGCCGATGAGTTGCACGCCGATCGGCAGGCCCTGTGGCGAAAGCCCGGCGGGGATGCTGGCCGCCGGCAGCCCGACAAGATTGACGACGGCGGTGAAGGCGGCGAGTTTGGCGGCTTCGGCAAAGGCGTCGTGTGGCGGGAGCCCGGCCCAGGCCCCGATCCGTGGCGGTCCGACCGCAACGGTGGGGGTGAGCCAGAGATCGGCCGTCCCGAACACCGGCGCGAAGCGGTCGATGAGCCGGTCCTCGAGTGCGTCGACCTCAGCACGCTTGAGCCCTCGGGCCCCCTCGCGGAGCCAAGCTGTCACCGGCTGCGCCCGCCGCCAGCGCATCAGCGGGATGCCGCCGATGAGCCGCTGCCAGATCGGAAGAAACTCCCCGAGATCGCTCTCCGGAAGTCGCGCCTCCTCGACGGCGTGCCCCATCCGTTCGAGGATCCGGGCGGTGTGGCGCACCGCGGCGAGCACATTCGGATCGGTCGGCACCATCCCGGTCGACTCGACGACCTTGATCCGCAGCGGTTTGGGCGGCGCGCGACGAGCGGCAAATGGCTGTGACGGCGGCGGGGCCCAGTGGGGCCGGCCGGTGTCGATCCCCGCCATGACGTCGAGGAGGGCCGCGGCATCGGCCACCGTCCTAGCGATTGGCCCCGAGGTGTAGAGAATCCGCCGATCGGGAAAGCGGAACTGGTTCACGACCCGGCCACGCGAGGGCTTGAGGCCGTAGAGCCCGCAGAAGGATGACGGGATGCGGATCGATCCGGCGCCGTCGGAGCCCTGCGCGATCGGCAGCATTCCCGCCGCCACCGCCGCCGCCGATCCGCCACTCGATCCGCCCGGGGTGTGGTCGAGGCTCCAGGGATTGCGGGTCGGCGGATGGATGTCGGGCTCGGTGACCGGCAGGGCGCCCAGTTCGCTCGTCGAAAGCTTGCCGAGGATCACGAAGCCCGCCCGGCGGAGGAGGCGGACGTTGGCATCGTCGAAGGGGAGCACGATCGATGGCATGCCGCGCGAGCCGAAGCGGGTGCGGCTGAAGCGGACGACGTTGAGATCCTTGATCCCGATCGGCACGCCATGAAACGGCGGGAGGGCATCGCGGTGGCGGAGCCGCTCCCGATCCTTTCGCCGCGCCACCTTCACCGCGTCGTCGAACACCGTCACGAAAGCCGACAGCGACGGGTTTTTGTCCGCGATCCGCTCGAGGTGACAGCGGACGAGCTCCTCGCTCGAGATCGCCCCCTCGCGGATGAGCCGGGCGAGAGCGAGGGCGGGAAGCGTATGGAGCGACGTGGTGGCCATCGTGGTGCGAGCCGGTCTAACTGTCCGTGGAAAAAGTCATCCATGCCCTTTTTCTACTTGAGACACCCCCAAAAAAGCCAAGGTTTTTCGGGGATGTCGGCCGCCGCCTCCAGCGGCGGGCACTTTGTCCACAGCCGGTCTAAGGATCGCGGCGCGAGAAGATCGTGCAGGCTATTCCCAGGTAGGCGACGGTGTGGAGAAAGGTGAGACCGAGCCCCTTCTCCCAGGAGAACGAGGCGCTCTCCATCAGCGCCCGGAACGGGCCGGCGACGGCGAAGTCGCGCATCAGTTGGCGGTCGACGAGGTTGTCGAGATCCTCGGTGTGGGGGAGGACGGCATAGACCCCCTCGGTGATCCGGCCGATCGTCGTCTGATAGAAGGGTTTCCGCCCCGGCTTGAAGCCCTCCTCGCGACGCGGCTGTCGGCCGCGGATCGTCTCGGCGATGCTCGTCGGCCGCAGCTTGCCGACGTTCGCCTCGCGGATCCGGCTCTCGACGGCAACGTTGTTCATCTGGCCGGCGATGAACAGGATCGCCCAGTAGGCGACGGTGACGAGCATCGCCGAGATCACACTCCGCGTGATCACCCCGGTGAGGACGCTCACCGAGAGGAGGAGCGCGAAGAAGACCAGCAAGCTCGGGAGCGCCAGGAGCACCCCCGGCGACCAGACGTTGGCGAGGATCCCGGTGATCAGCCAGACGGCAAGGACGAGAATCCCGAGCAGGCCGGCCACGAGGAGCAGGGCTCCGACATACTTGAACACGAGCAACTGCCACCGCGGGATCGGGCGGACGAGGAGGAGCTCGAGGGTCCCCTTCCGCACCATGTTCGGCACGAACGCCGCCGTCACCGCCACGCTCACCAAGAGCAGGATCGTGCCTCCCAGGCCGGTGGCGAGGAGCTTCTGAAGGATGAGGACTTCGAGCCCCAGCGGCGCTCCCTTCGTGCCGGCCAATTCGATGCTGTCGCCGAAGAGGGTGAAGCGGTGGGGCCAGAGGAGGCGAAGATCGCGTCCCGGGGCGACCGCCATTTCCCAGGTCTGCGAACCGATCTTCCGGGCCCACTCCGTGCCGGTCTCGCGGATCTCCGTGATCGTCCAGAGCTGGCCGTCGGCGATCTTCCCGAACCTGGCCGTGATCTCCTCTCCCGACTCCGGCGCCCCGACCAGCGGGATGAACGTCCGCGTCAGCGTCGCCTTCCAGTGGCCTTCGGGGAGATCGGCGTCGATCGGCTCGGCGGCGGTGATCGCGTACATTGAGCCGTTGAGCCGGCCGGCGACATCCCCCATCGATTGGGTGGCGATGTCGATGCCGTCGAGATCGGCGGCCAAGGCCCGGGCGGCGATGTCGAGATACTGCCGGCCCCCCGGCTGCGGTTCGATCCGCCCCGTCAGCGCCGCGCCGAACAGGATCGCGATCGCCAGGAGGAGGAGATAGAGAACCTTGGCATCGAGGAACTCGCGCCAAGTATCCCTGAGCATGGCGGCGAACGTCCGCGGCAGCATCGGCCGCACCGTGACGCGTCCGGCCGCGTTAGCCGCCTCACGCGGAACGTGATTCGGTTCGTTCACGGTGTGCCTCCGCCGTCGGCGATCGCGAGGTAGAGGTCCTCGAGCGTCGCCCGTTCCCGTTCGAGATGCCGCAGCCGTAGCCCCGAGGCGCCCGCTGCGGCGATGAAGCGGTCGATCGCTTCGGGGGCCTCCGCCTGCGAAATGGGGCCCTGGCCGTCGGCAGGGTCGAGGCTGACCCGGAGCCGGCTTCCCCCTTCGACCGCCGCGATGATGGCGCCGGGGAAATGGAACGACGTCGGCAGGTCGCGATCGAAGGCGACCAGCCAACTCGCCTTTTGCCGGGTGAGGTCGGCGACGGTGCCGGTGACCATCAGCTTCCCCTTGCGGAGGATCGCCACCCGGTCGCAAAGCTGCTCCACTTCGCCGAGGAGATGGCTGTTGATGAACACCGTCACGCCGCGACGGCGTTCCTCGAGGAGAAGATCGCGGATCTCCTTCCGCCCCACCGGATCGACGCCGTCGGTCGGCTCGTCGAGAAACAGAACCCGGGGACCGTGGAGGAGGGCCTGGGCGAGGCCGAGCCGCTGCTTCATCCCCTTGGAGTAACCGCGGATGCGGAGCTTTTCCCGGCCGGCGAGGCCGAGGATGTCGAGGAGCTCGGCGGCCCGTCGCCGCCGCTCGCGGCGGGGGATCCCCTGGAGGGCGCCGTAGAGGTCGAGGAGGCTCGTGCTCGTGTGGTATTCGGGGAGGCGGTGATCCTCCGGCAGGTAGCCGACCTCGCGGCGGGCGGAGAAGGTGCCGACCGGTTGGCCGAGGAGGGAAGCCTCACCGGCCGTCGGGGCGACAAGGCCGAGAAGGATCTTGATGAGCGTCGTTTTCCCCGCGCCATTCTGGCCAAGGAGGCCAAAAAGAGTGGCCGGCTCCACGTCGAGGCTCACCCCCCCGAGGGCCCGGTTGGCGCCGTACTGTTTTTCAAGCTGTTTGACGGAAACGACCATGGCGTTCGATCCTACCAGACCGCTACGGTGGCGGCCGTGATGGGGCGAGAACGGTAGCCGCGTGACAGTCGCGGGATGGTGTCGCCCGAGAGATCATCGAAGGGAGGTGGAAGTCACCT
>CAJAYZ010000688.1 GCA_903949225.1 uncultured Planctomycetaceae bacterium | reverse complement strand
ACGCCTGACCAACCCAGGCTCCCTCACACAATCCTCACACGAATCTCATCAAACTCTCGCTGTCCTCTCACGAAACGTTTAGGAACCGTGCTCTATAAAAAACTCTGAAGCAGGAGCGAACGGGTCGCTCTCGCTTCCGGTTGCCAGGTCCGTCGGTTCGATTTCTTCATATCCTCTGGGGTTTTCCTCCATGCGTCATCTTTCTCCGTCCACCCGGCGTGGGTTCACGCTCGTCGAGCTCTTGGTCGTGATCGCGATCATCGGCACGCTCGTCGGCCTGCTCCTCCCCGCCGTCCAGGCTGCCCGCGAGGCCGCCCGGCGCAGTCAGTGCCAAAACAACATGAAGCAGCTGGGCTTGGGTGTCCTCAACTTCGAGTCGGCCAGCCGTAAGCTCCCCTCCCCGGGCCAGTGCGACTCCACCGGCTCCAGCTCCACGACCTACAACATCCACTCCGTCGCCACGTTGATCCTGCCCTACATCGAGCAGACGAACATCTACAACCAGTTCGACGTCACCAGCAACCCCGTGGCCGCGTACGGAGCGACGGTGAACGCTCAAGGCAACTTCACCACGCCGTCGGGCGGCCTGTTGCACAAGAAGGCCAAGGGTCGGGCCTACGACGATCCAGCCGTTCCGGCCGGCCAGGTGGCGGCCAAGTCGACGATCAACTCGTTCATCTGCCCGTCGACGCCGGTCGGCGACCGTGACCCGGTCACGAACTACGGTGGCTGCGACTACATGGTTTTCGCCCTCTCCGACGTCGACACCCTCGCGGGCTCTGCCACGTATGGCATGCGGACGCCGTCGGCTGGTTCGGCCGCGTGGCTCGCGCAAGTCGTCGCACCGATGCTGTCGTGTGACGGTGTCGGCATGGGCCAGATCACCGACGGCTCGAGCAAGACGCTTCTCTGGATCGAGGACGCCGGCCGTGCTCATCCCTCCGTGGCGAAGTTCGGTGCCTTGTCGTCGCGTGTCAGCCCGGTCTCGAGCCCTGCCGACCCCGTGCCCTACGGCACGGCGTTGCCCGGCACGATGGGTGGCCGGCGCGTGTTCGCCTGGGCTGATCCCGATGCCGTGGCCAATGGCTACTCCGGCCCGAGCAACTCCCTCGGCTCGCGTCTGGCGAAGATCAACAACAACAAGACGCCGATCGGCGGGCCTGCCGAGTGCAGCTGGCAGATCAACAACTGCGGCCCGAACGACGAGCCGTTCGGGTTTCATCCCGGTGGTGTCAATTCGACCTTCGGTGACGGCTCCACCCGCTACCTCAGCGACGACATCGATGGGGTTGTCGTCAAGTGGATGGTCGGCGCTGCCGACGGCCAGAACGTGAACATCGACTGACCTCGCTTTCAGTCTGGATCAACGCCGGCGGGGGCGAACAACGGTTCGCTCCCGCCGGTTGCTTTTCATCACACTCTCCCGTTATCCCGAGGATTCACCGTCATGCGTTCACTTGCTCTCTTGTGCTTTCTGGCCCTCACCATGCTCGTCGGCTGTTCCGCCGGCGCTACCAAACTGCCCGAGGCCGGCCCCATCAGCGGGACGCTTACCCGGGCCGATGGTTCGCCCGTCGGAGACGTGCTGCTCATGCTCCAGCCGACGTCCGTCGGCTTCATGACTTCCTTCGAAGTCGATGCCGAGGGAAAGTTTTCCGGCGAAGCGATTGCTGGCAACTACGCTTGGTTCGTCGCCAAGTCGGCCAAGGCCGCTGACGCCGAGAAGGCACTGGCCAAGGTGCCCGAGGCGTTTCAGCAGGGAACTCTCGAACGGCGGGTGACGGTGGGGTCGAGCCCCCTGGCGATCACGCTCCCGTAACGGGCAACTACTCCGATCGAACACTGCCCGCAGGCGGAGCAACCGCCGGCCGCAAGGCCGGCGGTTTTTTTT
>CAJAYZ010000687.1 GCA_903949225.1 uncultured Planctomycetaceae bacterium | reverse complement strand
CGGGAGGTTTGCCCGTCACAATCTTCCGGCTGGCGCACCGCGCCGCCTGATGGGGACGTGGCGATGAACTTCTGCAGAAAGAAGAAGATCAGTCCGTGCACCAGTCCACTCCGTCGATGGCGTCGCCCTGTTCTTTCGTCCCGCGGGGTCGAGTCTGACAGATGATGGCGTCGTGGGGAAGGATACCGGCGGGGGGCGTTGCCGGCTGCCGGGGAGCGACGATTCGTGTCGTGCCGCTCACTCCGCCACCGTCCCGCACACCCGCTCGCGGTAGAGCCGCAGGCCGTGGACGGCGTGGTAGAGCGCGCCGCATTCGACGTCGACGTCGGCGGTTTGTTCGAGGAGCGTGACGAGCCGCGTGGCTGCCCGCGTCACCCACGGCTCGGTAAGCCGCTCATCGTCGAGGGCCGCGACCAGGAACTCGAAGATGTGCCCGGTGGCACCGAGGCGGGCAAAGACGTCGGCGGAGGTGCCGGGACGCTCGAAGAAGTGGACAGAGAAGCTGCCGTCGGGCTGCTGGTGGCGGCGGGCGATTTCGATGGACGCCTCGATCCTCGCCTCCGCGTCGGCCCAGCCACCGCGTTCGCTGCCTTGCTCACTGCCGGCGGCGCCGGCCCGGTGGGCAGCGAGGGCCTGCACGAGGCCGAAGAGCCGATGGCATCCCCCGCAGGCGGCGCCGTCGATGTCGGCTGCCGCCTCCATGGCCACGACATCCTCGATCGTCCATGTCCGGCCGTCGCTCGAGGTCCACGAGCTCTCCGGAGGGAGCCAGGCGGAGAGGGCCATGAGCGTCCAGGTCGCCTCAGCCCCCGGGCGGATGTCGGCCTGGGCCTGGGTGAGGAGATCGCGGAGGGTGTGGGGCTTGCCGTTGACCGAGATCGGCGTGTCGACGGACAGGCCGTCGAGGCCGCATTGGGCGAGGTAGCCGATCCACTGGTCGGGATGCCCCTGGCCGGTCGTGCTTCCCTCCTCGATCGTCGCCACCACTCCCTGGCTCCCCGGCCGCAACCGCCAGCCGCGCAAGGCCCCACCATCGAGCAGCCAGGCGAGCGCCGTCGTCTTCCCGCCGGCCGTGGCCAGCGGGAGCTCGTCGCCGAAGGCGAGGATTCCATGAACGACCTGCCAGGCGCCGGTGACCCGCTGGTCGAGGAGGCGGCCGTCCCGGGCGTGGGCGAGGGCCCGGTCGATCCGCGTGCACAGATTCACTTCGTCGCTGGCCCGCTCGGCAGCCACGCCGACCGCCGAGTCGGCCGTGGGGCTGCATCCTGGGGCCGCTCCGACGGCGATCCCTGCCAGGACAATCAGGGTCAGCGTCGGCCAGCCTGGCAGCCGGCAGCGACACGAGTGAACCGGCGCGGCAAGCGGTCCGTAGAAGGTGGTCATGGAGACGGTCAGCAGGCGTTGTCGCCAGGGAGAGAGCGGGAGAGGCCGATAGCTCACGGCTTGCGTCCCCCCCTAGAATAGCTTCGTCGCTCCGGTGGTGCCGTCCCCACCGTGACGCTTCCCCCTTCATCTGCCATCAGGAATCCCGATGCCCTTTTTCTACTTCGACCCCGCCTACATGCTCGCCATCGCCCCGGCGATGCTCCTGGCGATGTGGGCCCAGTGGCGGGTGCACGCCACGTTCGCGGCGGCGTCGCAGGAGCCGGCGCCCCTGTCGGGGGCTGCGGCCGCCCGGCACATCCTCGATTCGGCCGGGGCCACGGAAGTTGCCGTCGAGCAGGTGCCAGGGACGCTCACCGATCACTACGACCCACGGACGAAGGTGCTGCGCCTCTCCGATGCCGTCTACTCCAGCCGGTCGCTCGCCGCGGTGGGGATCGCCGCCCACGAGGCGGGCCACGCCCTCCAGGATCACACCGGCTATCCGCTCATGTCGCTGCGGAACGCCGCCGTCGGCATCGCCAACATCGGCAGTGGCTTCGGGCTGACGGTGTTCATGTTCGGCTTGATGTTTGCCTCCCGGCCGATGGCCTGGGTGGGGATCGGCCTGTTCGCCGCCACGGTCTTCTTCCAGCTCGTCAATCTCCCGGTGGAGATCGACGCCAGCAACCGGGCCAAGCGGCAACTCGTCGCGCTCGGCATCGTCCCTGGCGCCGACATGCCGCATGTCAACAAGGTGCTCAACTCGGCCGCGTGGACGTATGTCGCGGCGACGCTCCAAAGCGCCCTGACGCTCATCTACTACGCCAGCTACCTCACCGGTGGTGACCGCGATTCGGAAAGCTGATCGGCGGCGGCCCTCAAGACGGCCGGACCAATTCAACCGCAGCTCGTGGTTG
>CAJAYZ010000686.1 GCA_903949225.1 uncultured Planctomycetaceae bacterium | reverse complement strand
TGGTTTCGGCGTGGCGGGGGAAGGGGTCGGGGGCAGAGATCAGGGATCAGGGAAATAGCCTACCCCGGCCCGCTGGGGGCGGACAAAGCGATCCGCCAGGTGGGTTGACCTTCCGGTCATCATCGTGGCCGTCGTATAGATAGGCCATGGACACCGATCCCCGGGGCATGCTCCTGTTTCACCGCGACTTCCGCGGCCTCACCGGCGGTCACCTCAAGGTGTGGCACTATCTCCGCCATGCGGCCGAGTCGCGATCCTTCTGCCCGCGCGTGTTTCTCACCGCGGCAAGCCGGCGCGACGCCTCCAATCCGTTCCTCGGCGGGAATCCCGATTGGCTGCTGCCGGCGTGGCAACCGGAGCGAGCCGATGCGCTGTTTGTCGCCGGGCTCGATTGGATGGCGGTGCCGGACGACTGGAGCAAGCCGGTCATCAATCTTGTCCAGGGGGTGAGGCATGCCAGTGCGGGGGATCCGCGCCGGGGATACTTGAGCCGTCGTGCCGTGCGGATCTGTGTCAGTGGCGAGGTCGCCGATGCGATCCGTTCGACGGGTGAGGTCAACGGGCCGGTGGTCACGATCCCCAATGCGATTGATGTGCCGGCAGGGGTGGTCGGCAGGGAGCGGCGACGGGCCCCGCTGTTGGTGGCCGGCTGGAAGGCCCCGGCACAGACAGCCGTGGTGGTCGCAGCGCTCCGCGCCGCGGGCTACGAGCCGGAGGTGATCGCCTCCCCGCTGCCGCGGGAAGAGTTCCTCGGCCGGATCGCTGCCGCCGAGGTGGTCCTCTTCCTGCCGCTCGAGGAGGAGGGGTGTTTCCTGCCGGCGCTCGAGGCCTTCGCCCTGGGGACTCTCGTCGTCTGTCCCGATTGCGTCGGCAACCGCCAGTTCTGCCGCGACGGCGACACCTGCCTCCGCCCGGACCACGCTCCCGCGAGCCTCGTTGCCGCGGTCGGGCAAGCCATGATGATGACACCGATCGAGCGCGAGCGGATGGCTGCGGCGGCACGAGCCGAGGCGGCGGCACGCGGTCTCGATGGAGAAAAACGGGCGTTTCTCGCCATTCTCGACGACCTCGAGCGGAGCTGGTGACACGATGGAGCCATTCCCTTCGCCAGCCGCGGGGGCGGATGTGATCCTCACCGGGATCGCCCGGTCGGGAACGACCCTCGCCTGCACGCTCCTCAACCAGCTTCCCGACACCGTAGCGCTCCATGAGCCGATGTCGCCACGGATGCTCGTGGGGCTCTCGGGGCCCGAGGGGGTGAACGAGCGAGTGGCGGCGTTCTTCGCCGCCCAGCGCCACTCGCTCCACGACCGCGGCGAGGCAATCAGTCGGGGGATCGATGGAAAAATCCCCGACAATCCCTACGCGGCCACCCCCGGGCCAAACGGCCTGCGAGCGTCGCTGGTCCGGGAGGGAATCGTCCATTTCGACAAGCCTCTCACGTCGTCGTTTCGGCTCGTCGTCAAGCATCCGAGCTGCTTCACGGCCCTGCTGGGGACGCTCAAGCAGCGATTCCCCTGCCATGCAATCGTCCGCAATCCGCTCGCGATCCTCCTCTCCTGGCAGACCACCGAAGCCAACTGGAACCAGGGCCGCCAGCCGGCAGCGGAGGTGTTTGATGACGACCTCCGCCTCCGGCTCGATGCCGAGCCCGACCGCCTCGGCCGTCAGCTCACCATGCTCTCCTGGAGCTTCGGGCAGTACGCCAGGCACCTTCGAGCGGAGAGCGTGATCCGCTACGAGGATCTGATCGCTACCGGCGGGGTGGCGCTTGCGCAGGTCGCCCCCGCTGCCGGGGCGCTCGTCGCACCGCTCTGCAGCCGCAATG
>CAJAYZ010000685.1 GCA_903949225.1 uncultured Planctomycetaceae bacterium | reverse complement strand
GCGGCGGCGGCACCGATACGCTGATCGAGTCGCGCGACGCCGACATGCGTCTCACCAACACCTCGCTTCTGATCGGCAGCGCATCCGACACGCTCTCCGGCGTCGAACGAGCTGAGCTGTCGGGCGGCTCTGGGATCAACGCGCTCGATGCCTCCGCCTTCACCCTCGGCTCGGTGACGCTGCGAACCGGCGGTGGCGCCGACACGCTCCGCGGCGGTAGCAGTAGCGACACCTTCATCCTCGATGTCGGCGGGATGGCCGCCGGGAGCAAGGTGACGATTGCCCCCGGGGCGGGCTCGAGCCTGGCGCGAATCGCGGGGATCACCACGGTCACCCAGGCCGACTTCGATTGGATTACCTGGGAGCCATCCTCGGTATCGTCGGCGGCGATGCTCGAATTCGGCTCGGGAGAAGGTGCCGAGACCATCTCGATCTCCACCAACCTCGCCACCCGTGGCCAGAGCTTCCGCATCGAGGCCGACACGATCGATATCCAGGGCCAGACGATCGACACCGGCACGCCGACGACGGCCGGCTCGATCGAGATCGTCGGCCGGGTAATCACGATCGGCGGCGGCACGAGGCTGCTTGCCAAGGCAGCCAATGTCGGCGGCACCGACGGGGCGATCACGATCACCGCCGCCGACACCGCCAAGCAACTCGACTACGCCGGTGGCTTCTTCAACACCGAGTCAAATACCGCCACCGTCACGATCGGTGACGCGACGATCCGCGGCGGGGCGGTGAGCATCACCACCGAGGCAAGCGCCCAGAAGTACGGCGCCGGCGCCGCTGACGCGAGCGGCTGGAAGTTGGGCATCTTCGGCTTCGAGATGGGTACGTCGGTGCTTGAATACCTCGACGGCCTCGCCCTCATCGCCGCCACCTCGAAGTCGACCGCCACCGCGACGATCGACATCGCCGCGGCAGCGGTCATCAATGCCGGCTCGCTCCTGGTGCACGCTGTGGCCGATGCCACCGCTGCGGCCGCACCGAAGGCCTGGCTCGTCGGCGTGGCCGTCGGCATCGTCAACACCACGGCGACGGTGTCGATGGCCGGCACGGCGACGACTACCGGCAACGCCAGCTTCAAGGCGACGTCGAGGAACACCGTCGATGTCGATGCCTCACCGAAGCCGGTCAAGGGGCTGACCTACGCGGCGGCCGTGAGCGTGATCGAGTCGGTGGCCGATGCCACGCTCCTTCCCACCTCGCGGCTCACCGTCGGCGGTGATCTGACGGTGAAGGGGGAGACGTTCGATGCCAACCGGACGTGGGCGACCTCGGTCGCCGGGCTCGACGGTCGGATCGCGGTCGGCGCCGCGGTTGCCGTGGAAAACGGCCGGACCAACGCTCTCATCGACGGCTTCGCCGACGTGGCCGGAAGCATCGTCGTCAATGCTTCCCAGAAGAACGTTCCGATCACCGAAGACGTCAACCTCCTCGGCTACCTCACGGTTGAAGGTTTTTCCGTTGAGCGGCGATTCTCTGGCGTGAAGGCCTATTCCGCCACCGGCCAGGACTCCTCCGGCGACGTTCTCGGCGACGCCGTCGACAGCATCAAGGACTTGCAACGGGATGCCGCCAAGGCGGCGATTGGCCGGCTCGTCACCTGGGCCAAGGAGAAGCTCGGCAAGACCGACAAGGAGAAGGAACCGGCAAAGCCGCTGGCGAACGACTACGACGCCACCGGCGCGATCGCCGTGCAGATCGATGCCAACGCCACCACCGCCCGGATCGGCGACGGCTCCGCGATCGGCGGCCGCGCCGACGTCGAAGCCGACGGCTCGATCACCGTCTCCGCCGTGGTCGAGGCCCGCCCCAACGTCTCGGCATCCTCCCAGTCGACCAACTCCGTCAAGCCGCCGGAGAAGCCCTCCGACGCTGAATCGAACAAGCCGGCCGACAAGCCTGCGCCGTTGAAGCGGAGCGGCGCCAGCCGCAACCTTAAGGCGATGGGGGCCGAACCGGCAGCCAACGCCGAGAAGGGGGGAGCGCTCGCGGTCAACGTGGCGTATGCCCTGAACAGCACGACCGCCACGATCTCGGGCGACGCAAGCGCTGATTCCAAGGGGGCGATCAGCGTCGATGCCCAGACGCTCAATCAGATCGACCCCGCCTCACTGTGGGGCGTGAATCTCGTCGAGTCGCTCAAGGACAAGACCGCCGATCACACCACCGCCGCGGGCACGGCGACAATCTCCAACGGCGACACCGTCGAAGTCACAAGCGGGCACTCCGGTAACGGCGATGTCGGCAGTTGGTACGAGTATGTCGGGCTCACGGACATCAGTCTCGATCTCTCCACGGAGGATTTCTCCAACGAGGATCGCTGGACGGATCTCGGCGGCCCCGGCACGCGGAAGAAGGACGCCTTCCTCTCGAACCTCTCGAGCTACATCAACGACAACGGCGGTCTCGACGACAACCTCTTCGACTCCTGGGCACAGTCCGCTAGCAACGGCCAGAAGAAGACGCTCGCCGGGACCGTGACCGTCCTCGTGCTCTCCCATACGGCCACGGCCACGATCCAATCGGGGGCGCAGGTCAACCAGGATGCCGATGGCGTCCTGAATACCACGAACTTCCGCACCGGTAACCAGACGGTGAGCGTGACCGCCGAGAGCGTCAACCAAGCGATCAACCTGGCGGGCAACTTCAAGACGCCCAATGCGATCGGCGGCCGCAAGGCCAACATGTGGTCGATGAGCAGCGACGGCGTGAACTCCGATGCCCCCCCCAATGCCTCGGCCGCCGGCGGCAGCCTCGGATTCTTCTGGTACGGCAACAACACCCAGGCCCGGATCGACGATGGCGTCACGCTCCGCGCCGACAGCCTCGTCGTCGACGCCCGCACCCTCGACCTCTCCGTGGCCCTCGTCGCTGCCGGGACGACATCGGGCGCCTCCGGCACCAAGGGGACGATCTCGGCCGCGGTGATCGTCAACACGACCCTCGCCCAGATCGGCAACGGGGCGACGATCGTCGTCGGCAGCAGGCCGCTCGACGACGCCGACGCTGCCGGAGGCTCGGTGCTCGTCCGAGCCACCGACACAGCCTATGCCGTCACCGTCGCCGGTGCGGTCGTCGTGACCGACGAATCGGCCTCCGGTGCGTCGGTCGGCGTCAATACGGTCATCCGCGACACCGAGGCGGTGATCGGCAACCGGCTCGGCGACAATGCAACTGACGCTCGCAGCCCCTTCACCTCCGGCGGTGGCGTCGTCGTCAACGCCGCCAACCACGGCTTCGTCGGCACGTTCGGCGTCACCGGCGCCAAGGCCGGTGCCAAGCAGGGCCCCGCCCAGCCCGCTCAACCGGCAGCGCCCGCGTCTCCGGTCCCCACGTCATCCGGCGGGAGCGGCGATACGCAGGGGCAAGCAGCGACCTCGGCCGGCACGGCTTCTCTGACCAGTTGGGAAGGGATCGTCCAGACCCTCCTCGAACAGTCCGGCGGCGGCTCCGGCTCCGAGCCCCCCACCTCGGGCAAGGCCCCGGCCCAGGCTTCCGGCCAGGCCAAGACCAACGCCACCGAGTCGAAGGATGCGTCGGCCAAGTCGGGATCGATCGCCGTCAACGTCATCTCCGACAATGCCCGTGCCTACGTCCGCAATGCCGGCGTGATGAACACCGGAGCGCTCACCGTCCGCGCCGAAAACGACACCACGGTCGTCGCCCTCGCCGGGAGCGTGGCCCTCGCCAAGGCGGAAGCGGGCAAGGCCGCCTCGGCGCTCAGCGGCGCGCTCGCTGTCACCTACGTCACCGGCTCGACCGAGGCCTTCGTCGACGGAGCCACGTCGCTCACCGCCCGTGGCCTCTCGATCACCGCCGACCGCGGCGGCTGGATCATCTCGATCTCGGCAGCGATCGCCGCCGCCTCCGGCCAGAAGGGCACCGCCGGCACCGGTTCGGTGGGGGTGGTGTGGGCGGAATACACGACCAGCGCCCGGCTCGCGAATATCGCCGGAGCTACCGCGATCACTGGCCGAACGCTCGTCGAGGCGACCGATGCGACGAATATCGTCATGGTCGGTGGCGGCCTCTCCTTCGGCGGCAAGGGGGGCTACGGCGTCGGCCTCGCCTTCGGCAACATCAGCAACACGACGACGGCCGGAATCGAATCGGTGGCGAATCTCACCCACACCGGTGCCGTCGATGTCGTCGCCACGAGCGCAGCCCGGATCATCAACGTCACCGCGTCGCTCGGCGTGGCGACCGGCGGCGGCGGCCAGCAAGGAACCGGGGCGGCAGGATCGGTGTCGGTGAATCTCGTCCGCAACACCGTTCGCGCCGGGATGAGCGGGGTGACAACGACGACCAATTCCTCGGGCGCCATCACCGTCTCGGCCGATGACCATGCCGCGATCTACGGCATCGTCGGCGGGATTGCGTATGGCAAGAGCGGCGGCTATGGCCTCGCCATCGGGATCAACGTGATCGCGAACACCGTCGCGGCGACCCTCGAGTCGTCCACACTGGGGACGATCGGGGCGCTCAAGGTGGAAGCCGAGGAGCGCGCGAAGATCATCGGTATCGCCGTCGGTGGCGCCGTCTCCTCCGGCCAGGGTTCGGCGATCGCCGGCTCGGTCGGCGTCAATGCCATCAGCAACTCGGTGACCGCCCACATCCGCGGCACGACGGCCACCCGCGTCACCGGCGTGACGGTCAAGGCCCTCGATGCCTCCACGATGATCGCCGTGGCCGGCAGCCTCGGTGTCTCCAAGAGTGGCACGGGCGTCGGCGTGGCGATCGGCTGGAACAGGGTCAGCAATTCCGTCGCCGCCTTCGTCGAGGGCTCCACGCTCAGCGCCACCGGCGGCGCCGTGAATGTCACGGCGACGTCGACGTCGCTGCTGGTGAATGTCGGTGCCGCAGGCGCCGGCAGTTCCAAGGGCACGGGCGGGGCAGGGGCCCTGGTGATCAATTCGATCGCCAACTCGGTCGACGCCCATATCAGCGCGCTTTCCACGGTCAGCGCCTCAGGCGACATCAACGTCACCGCGAGCGAAGCGGCGAGCATGATCGTCGTCTCACTCGCCATCGCCGGCAGTGGCGGCGGCAGCGGCGTCGGGGCGCTCCTCGCCTACAACTACGTCGGCCAGAGCAACTCCGTCGCCGATCCCAATCTGATCTCGAAGCTCGACGCCGCAGGCCCGGAAGGGGTGCAGACGGTCAACGTGGCCGGCTCCAACACGGCCACCGCCAGCAACGTCAAGGCTTACATTGACAGCTCCACCGTCACCGCTGGTGGGAAGCTGAGTGTCTTGGCCGGGTTTGACGATCCGACGAAGCAGGGATCGGAGAGCCCCACGCTCGGTTCGACGACCTCGATTCCCACCTCGGCCGTCACCGTCACCGGCGACACGATCGCCCTCCCCTCAGCTCACGGCTGGCAGACCGGCAACCGGATCGTCTACCGCAGCGGTAGCGGCACGGCGATCGGCGGGCTCTCCGATGCCACGTCGTACTTCGTGATCGTCGTCAATCCGACCACCGTCAAGCTCGCCACGACGCTCGAGAATGCGGTTGCCGGAAGGGCGATTCCCCTCGCTTCGACGGGGTCAGGAAGCAACCACAGCCTCGGGCTCCTCGACCTCTCCCGGCAGACGGCCTTTGATGCTGCCACGACGACGGTCGATGTCGATGGCTCGAACCGGCTCGTGTTCCCCAAGGAGCATGGCTTCGCCGACGGCGAGCAGGTTGTCTACACCGCCAACGGCGGCCGGGTCATCGCCGGCCTCGAATCGGGCACGCGGTATTTCGTCAAGCTCGTCGATGCCAAGACGATCCAACTTGCTACCAGCAGCGGCGGAACGGCGATCAACATCGCGGCCACCGGGCTCGATGAGTTTGGCACCGGCTCGAGCGGCGAGTCGTTCACGCCCGTCACTGGAATTTGGTCGACCTTCACCGCCTCATCGGCCGTGACGACGTCCCGTTCACGGGCCGATCAGCTCACCTACGCCACTCCCCACGGCCTCTCCGACGGCTCAGCGGTGATCTACCGTGCCAACGGCACGCCGATCGCCGGCCTCGTCGACGGCGAGACGTATTACGCGATCGTCATCGATCCCACCCACATCCAACTCGCGGCGACGCTCTCCGACGCCACCGATCTGACCCTCACCCACGATCCGGCCACGACCGATGACGACGAGTTTGTCGCCAAGAAGCCGATCATGCTCACCTCGACGGGCAACAGCGCCCAGGGGCTCCAGGAGCGGGTCAGCTCCTTCGACCTCGCCGGCACGACGCTCGATCTCCCCTCGGCGGCCGGGAGCCAGATCGTCGGCGGCCAGATCATCAGCGTCACGCTCGCCGGGGCAGGGGGGACGGGGTCGAGTGGCGCAGGCGCCATCTCCCTCAACTTCGTGCGGATGAACGTCGACGCCCGCGTCTCCAACACTGGCTCTGGCCAGGTGAGCGCCGCCGGTCCTGTCACCGTGGCCGCCAGCGACGTCTCGCGGGTCTACTCCGGCACCGGGTCGCTCGGGGTCTCCACAGGCGGCTCTGCCGTCAACGCTTCGATCGGCGTCAACGACATCCGCAACACGGTGACGGCCGGCATCGCCGGGGCTCGGGTCGCTTCGTCGGCCGGCAATGTGACCGTGGCCGCGAGCGAAGATGCCCGCAACATCAACGTTGTCCTTGGTGGCGCGGTCTCGAGCAGTGGTTCGGCGATCGGTGGTTCGTTCGCCGTCAACACGATCAAGAACACGGTCGACGCCCACATCAAGGCGCTCCCCGTCGGCTCCTTCACCCTGCCATCGGTGGTCACGGCCAGCGGCTCGGTGGCCGTCCTCGCGACCGACACCGCCTCGATCGCCACCCTCGCCGGCAATGTCAGCCTCTCCTTCAAGGGCTCGGCGGGCGTCGGCATGGCGCTGGCCTACAACAACATCCAGGACACGGTCACTGCCACGATCGACAGCTCGCGGGTCAAGGCCAACACCGGCGGGATCACCGTCGATGCCACGTTCGCCAAGCCGACGGCCCTACCGGCCGGGATCGACACGCAGATCGCCGCTCTCGCCGTCGCCGGTGCCGGCGGCGGAAAGTTCGCCGGAGCCGGTTCCGCGGCCCTCAACTGGATCCGCAACCGGGTCGAGGCGAAGGTCGCCAACATCGCCGACCTTGACACCACGGCTGGCGCCGACGAGATCTCCGCGGCCGGAGCGCTTTCCGTTAAGGCGAGCGACGTTTCCACGATCAACACCCTTGCCGGTGCCGTGGCGATCGCCGGCATCGGGAGCAGTGGCGCTGCTGGCGCCGTCGGTGCCTCGGTGGCCTACAACTTCCTCGGCGGCGATCCGGCAAACCCCGGCTCATCGGCGAGCAACGTCGTCCGCGCGGCGATCGAGAATGTCTCCGGCACCGTCCGGGCCGTCACGATCGACGTCTTCGCCAGCTCGAAGAGTCAGATCAACGCGATCACCGTGGCGGGCGCCGCCGCCACCGGCCAAGGGGCGGCCCTCGCCCTCGGTGGCTCGGTGTCGATCAATCAGATCCGGAACTCGACGACGGCCGTGATCTCGAATGCCGCCGGTGTCACCGCCACCTCAGCTTCGGCCACGGCGGTGCAGGTTCGCGTCGATGACACATCTACCATCAAGACGGCCGCCGGCGGGATCGGGATCGCGGTCCCGAAGGGGAGTGGCGTTGGTGTGGCGGCAGGCGTCGCCGTCGCCGTCAACACGGTGACCACCGTCACGACCGCGTCGATCGTGAACACGAAGCTCGCAAGCACCGGCGGGATCGTCCTCAGCGCTGCCTTATCGCCTACAATCCAAGCCCTCTCGATCGGCGTGGCGGTGGCAGCCGGCTCGGGAAGCGGTGCGAAGTTTGGTGCCGCAGGCGCCGGCTCCGCCAACACGATCGACAGCACCACCTCCGCCTTCATCAAGGATTCCCTCGCGAGAGAGATCACCGCGGGCTCGGCGGGAATCTCCCTGACCGCCACCGACACCTCAAAGATCACCGCCGCTGCCGGTGCCATGGCCCTCGCGGGGGCGTTTGGCGGCAGTGGTGTGGCGGGCTCGGTCGGCGTCTCGGTCACCGACAATGCGATCACGCCGCGCGTCCATGCCTACATCGAGGCCGCGAAGGTGAGCACGGCCGGTGGCCTGTTGCTCAAGTCGAAGGCCGACGCCGAGATCGCGGCCTACACGATCGGCGGCTCGGTCGCCGCGCAGGCCGGCGGCAGTGGCGCCGCACTCGCCGTCGCCGTCACGATCGCCTCCAACACGATCACCCCCGACGTCGCCTCCTGGATCGTCTCGGCCGGCGCGGTCATCCCGGGGAGCATCACGCTCGAGGCGACGCAGTCGAGCGAGATCGAGGCCTACTGCATCTCCGCTGCCGTGTCGATCTCGGCCGGCAGCGCTGGCGCTGCCCTGAGCGGCGGCGGCGCCAAGGCGACAAACACCATCGGCGGCCGCACCGATGCCTCTGTGCAGTCGAGCCTGCTTTCCACAGGCACCCTCGCACTGTCGGCCACCAACACCGCCTCGATCGACGCCACCGTTGCTGCCGTCGCGGCCTCGGTGGCCGTCGGATCGTCCGGCGTCTCGGCGGCGATCGGGGCGTCACTGGCCACCAACACCGTCACCGGCACGACGCAGGCCTATCTCTCCAATTCGACCGTCACGGCAACCGGGGCCCTCACCGCCGCGGCCACCGCGACGCAGACGATCAATGCCTTTGTCCTGGCAGGATCCGCCGCCGTGACAGCGGCCGGGAGCGGCGGCGCGAGCCTCGGGGGCGCCGGTGCCAGTTCGATCAACACCGTCGGCATGAATGTCAAGGCCTTCATCGACGGCGACGGGATCGGCGGCGTGCGGGCCGCCTCGATCGGCCTGACCGCCCTCGACACCTCGTCGATCGACGTCTCGACGGCCGCCGCCTCGCTCGCTGCCGCCATCGGCGGCAGTGGTGCGATTGCCGTCGCCGTCGGCGTCGGGCTGGCTCGAAACACGATCAGCAACGACGTCCAGGCCTACGTGATCAACGCCGACACCGGCGTCACGACCACGAACTCGACCAGCGGCGACATCACGCTCTCGGCCACCGAAAAGGCGAGCATCCGCTCCCAGGCGACGGCCGCGAGCGTGGCGGCCAGCTTCGGAGGAAGTGGCGGCGTCGGCGTGGCGGGGGCCGGGGCCGACGCCACGAACGTCGTCCTCACGAAGGCCAACGCCCACGTCACTGCAAGCAAGCTCACCAGCGCCCGCAACGTCACCATTTCCTCCCTCACGACCGGCGTCACGCTGTTCACGCTCCCCGGCACGCTCACGGCCGCCGAGCTGACGGCCCACGCCCGGATGGACAAGAAGCAGGCGCTCGCGGCCAGCAACGATCTCCCCACGGTGAGCGCCGAGCGGGCCGCCGCGATCGCGGCGATCGACACGAAGCTCCGCGCGGCGTTCACTGGCGACAATGCCCTTGCCGCCGGTGACATCCAGGTCGTCGCCCTCGATGCCACCACGCAGGACGATGTCGCGTGGAACATCACCAGCTCCACCGCCTGGCAGGTGATCGATGCTGCCCACAAGGTCTACAACCTCTCGACCGTTAACGGCCTGATCGAAGTCTCGAAGCCGGTGATCAGTGCCCAGGTGATTTCCGCTGCGATCGGCGTCGGCGGCGGTGGGGCAGCCGGAGTCGGGGCATCGGTCGGCGCGTCGCTCGTCCGCAACCTGATCGGCCTCGGGCTCGACAACGGGGCCACGATCAGTGGCGTCAGCAGCAATTCTCTCACGTTCACCGCGGCGCACGGCCGCCAGACCGGCGACGCCGTTCTCTACCAAAACGGCACCGGCACGCAGCTCAGCGGGCTCGTGGCCAACACCACCTACTACTGCATTCGCGTCGACGCCTCGACAATGCGTCTGGCCCGTTCGCAAGCCGACGCGCTTGCCGGCACGGCCATCTCCCTCTCCCTCCCTGCGGCCGCGAGCGTCGCGGCAAACACCGTCGGATTCGCCGTCGAGCACGGCTTCGCCGCCGGCCAGCCCGTCGTTTATCGCAACACCGATCCCACCAAGGGGGCGATCCCCGGCCTTGTTTCCGGTCAGACGTACTACGTCATCGAGGGCACCGGCAAGGCGATGAGGCTCTCGAGCTCGGCGCTCGACGGCAATGGCGACGGTATCGTGACGACGGCGGAAAAGAATGCCTCCCTCGTGCCGATCACCCTCGGCACGCCGTCGGCCCTCGCCAATCATGTCTTCCTCCCGGCGGGGGGATTGAAGCTGATCCCCAGGCTCGCCGCGGAAGTTCGGTCGTACGTCAGCGATTCGAGCATCACGGCCGCCGGGGCCCTCACGCAGACCGCGGTCAACGCGGCCACGATCGATGCCTCGGCCTTTGCAGGCTCGGCGGCGGCTTCCGTCGGCGGGGCGGCAGGCGTGAGCCTGGGCGGCGCTGGGGCGAGCATCACCAATCGGATCTTCACGCGCGTTGAGGCGGCGATCGACGGCGACGGAGCGACGGGGATCTCGGCGGCGAGCGTCTCCCTCAAAGCGACCGACGCCTCGACGATCACTTCGTCGGCCGGGGCCGCGGCCGTGGCTGCCGCCGTCGGTGGAGCCGTGGGCGTGTCGGTGGCCGTCGGCGTGGGGCTCGCGGAGAACACGATCGCCAACATTATTGACGCCCGGATTACGAATGCCGATCAGGGGGTGAAGGCGACGTCCGGAGGGATCTCGATCGCGGCCGACAGCCGCTCGACGATCGCAACCACCGCCTGGGCCGCGGCGGTGTCGCTCGCCGGCGGTGCTGCCGTCGGTGTGAGTGGCGCTGGGGCCGGGATCGGCGTCGAAAACCGGGTCACCAACACCGTCCTCGCCCATGCCGATAGTTCGAAGCTCGACATCGTCTCCACCGCGCAATCGC
>CAJAYZ010000684.1 GCA_903949225.1 uncultured Planctomycetaceae bacterium | reverse complement strand
GCGCCTGAGAAGGCGGTGCCGGCGTCGAGGCGGATCCCCATGCCGCTGGCGGAGCGGTAGGCGGTCATCCGTCCATAGTCGGGGAGGAAGCGGTTCTCGGGGTCTTCGGTCGTGACGCGGCACTGGATCGCCGTCCCCATCGATCCGATCGCGTCCTGGTTGCCGAGGCCGATCTGCGGATCAGCGAGGCGGTAGCCCTCGGCGACACGGATCTGGCGTCGAACGATGTCGATCCCGGTGATCTCTTCGGTGACGGTGTGCTCGACCTGAATGCGCGGGTTGACCTCAATGAAATAGAACCGGCCGGTGTCGGTGTCGACGAGGAACTCGACCGTCCCGGCATTCTCGTAGCGGGCCGTCCGGCCGATCGCCAAGGCGGCGTCGCAGATCTCCTTCCGCATGCCGGGATCGAGGTTCGGCGCGGGGGCCACCTCCACCACCTTCTGATGGCGGCGCTGCACCGAGCAGTCGCGTTCGAAGAGGTGCACAAGCCCCCCGTGCATGTCGCCGAGGAGTTGGACCTCGATGTGGCGGGCGTGCTGGATGAACTTCTCGACGAACACCTTCGCGCTGCCGAAGGCCGTCTGGCTCTCGCGCTGAGCGCTCTCGAGCGCCACGGCAAGCTCGTCTTCCCCGCGGACGACCCGCATTCCGCGGCCTCCGCCGCCATGCGCCGCCTTGATCATCACCGGCCAGCCGAGCTCCTTGGCGATCCGCAGCGCCTCGGCCTGGCTCGTCACCGGCTGCGAACTGCCGGCGAGAATCGGCACCCCGGCACGCTTGGCGAGGTCGCGGGCGGCGGTCTTGTCGCCGAGCGTCTCGAGGAGCTCCACCCGCGGGCCGACGAACGTGATCCCCGCCGCCAGGCAGGCCGCGGCAAACTCGGGATTCTCCGAGAGAAAGCCGTAGCCCGGGTGGATCGCGTCGACGCCGTGCGCCTTGGCCAGCGCCACGATCCCCTCGAAGTCGAGGTAGGAGCGGATCGGCTCGCCGGCACGGCCGACGAGGTACGACTCGTCGGCCTTGAAGCGGTGGAGGGCGAACCGATCCTCGTGGGCGTAGATCGCCACGGTGCGGATCCCCAACTCGTGGGCCGAGCGGAAGACGCGGATGGCGATCTCGGAGCGGTTGGCGACCAGCAGCTTCTTGATCGGACGGGCCATGGCGATTCCTGCGTGACGGGGGATGGCGGGGCAACGGCCGGAAACGGGGGGCAAAAACCCAGACTGTACGTCCCTCGACAGGTCAGCGGGAAGGGCCGGCCCCGTTTTCCTGAGCGTAACTCGGGCGGAGGTAGTCGGGAGCGAGCTCCGCTGCCGACCCTGTCGCTCCGGCGGTGAGGAGCCGCAGGCCGAGACGCCCGGCCACCGCGGCCGAGGGGAGGCGGGCGGCCCCGGCGGCGGGGCGGAGATCCCCCCGGGCCGCCACGAGGGCCGCCACCGCTTCGAGGTCGAGCCCTGGGCCTGAGAGCGTCGCGCCCAGGGGAAGCCTTGCCACCCAGGCGTCGATCGGCACGAGCACGCCCCCGTCGGTCTGCCAGCCGGTGGGGGCGGCCGGAGCGGGGTGGACGGTGGCCGCGAACAGGTCGCCCCGGCCGGCGTCGTAGACGACGTGGATCGGCTCCTCGCCCCCCACGCTCGCGCCGATCACCTCGAATCCCGACACTCCCACGATCTTCATCCCGCCAGCCCAGGCAATCCCCTTCGCGGCGGCGATGCCGACCCGCAGCCCCGTAAATGAGCCCGGGCCGCGGATCACCGCCACGAGGTCGGCGTCGGCGACGCTCCACCCCAGCGCGGCCGTGGCCTCCGTCAGAGCCGCGGCGATCCGCCGGGCATGGGCCTGGGCCGGAGCAAAGCAAACCTCGCTCATCCGCTCGCCGTCGAGGGCGGCGACGCTGCCAGACGGCAGGGAGGTGTCGATGGCGACCGTCTTCATGGAATCGGCTCCGAGGGGGACGCACGCTGCTTGACCGTGGTAGCAAACCCCCTTAGTCTGACGGGGATTCACCGGTTTTGTGGGGTGAGTTGCCGGGCTTTGCCGACCATGATCGCCGCCCGCTCCGGGGCGGCGGATGGTGCATCGGATCGGTCCGATCCGTCTGATTCTTGAGGCGCTGCCCCCGGGGGTGGCACAGCGGGGGTGGAGTTGGCGTGAAGCGGGCGATCATCAGCGACATCCACGGCAACTTCGAGGCCCTTCAGGCGGTCCTCGCCGACATCGACCAGCAAAAGGTCGATTCGATCACCTGCCTTGGCGACATCGTCGGCTACGGGCCGAATCCGTGCGAGTGTGCCCGGCTCGTCCGCGACCGCTGCGGGCTGGTGATCCTCGGCAATCATGACCAGGGGGCCCTCTTTGATCCCGACGGCTTCAACGTCGGTGCCGAGCGGGCGATCCGCTGGACGCGTTCGCAACTCGAACACCACGACGCGATGCCGAAGAACTCCGCCGACCGGCTGATGGACTGGCTGGGAGAGCTGCCGCGGACGCACGTCGAGGGAAATCTTCTCTTTGTCCACGGATCGGCTCGCCGCCCGCTCGACGAATATGTCTTCCCCGAAGATATCTACAATCCGCTGAAGATGGAGCACATCTTCGAACT
>CAJAYZ010000683.1 GCA_903949225.1 uncultured Planctomycetaceae bacterium | reverse complement strand
TTGTCCCCGACATGCACACGCCGGTGGTGACGGCGGGCAGACTGTTTGCCGTCAACCGCGGGAAGGCCTACTGCCTCGACGCAGGCGACCTCACCCCCGTCTGGACCCACGCCGACCGGGCCCTCAAGGGGCATGTGTCGCTCGTCGCCTCCGCCGATCGGGTCCTCGCCCTCACGGCCGTCGGGGAGCTGATTCTCCTCGATGCCCATGCCGACCGCTTCGAGCCGCTCGCTCGGCAGCGGCTCTTCGAACGCGACGTCTCCCTCTACGCCCACCCGGCCGTGGCCGACACCGCGATCTATGTCCGCGGGCCGCGCAACCTCCTCTGCGTGGCCCTCGAGGGAACGTCAGCGGATCTCCCCGGCGGCTGATCTCACCGCAGCTTGCCCCCCCTGCCATCCCTCCCATCGGCAGGGTTTTCTCAATTGCCACCGCCGGCACATCCGATACCTCCCGTGGACAGCGGTGGAGCAGGGGGGCCCGTGGCGCGTTGCCGCGAACCCACACCCGCCGCCCCGCGGGGACCATCCACATGAAACACGCATTCGGCCTGGCTCTGCTGGTGGCATTGCTCGGCACCACGAGCGGCTGCTCGATCGTCGACCGGCTCTTTTTGGCCAACTTCGACGGTCCGTACGTCCACAAGGCTGACCACATCAACGGCCACGTCCACGAGGGCGAGCCCGTTTATGAAGGTGGCTACGAGGAGGGGGCCGTCTCCGAGGGCTATCCCGAGGGGATGTATGACCAAGGCGCCTGCCGCGACGGCAACTGCCGTGGGGGCCAGTGTCAGGACGGCTCTTGCGGCCCGGCCGGCAACTGCCGCAACGGGATCTGCCACGGCACGAAGTGCAACGAAGGGGTCTGCCCCGGTGGCGTCTGCCAGAGCCGTTGCCAGGGAGGCCAATGCGGCAAGTGTGGCCACTGCCGCCACCTCGGTCGCTACGGCGGCCTGGCTCGCCACCACCTCTCCGAAGCAGAGAAGGCGGCGCTTGCCGAATCGGACTACGGCGCCACTGGCCCTGCCGGCCCGCCGACCGGCGCTGTCGCCTATCCCTACTACACGACTCGCGGCCCGCGCGACTTTCTCGCCCGTTGCCCTCCGACGGTCGGCCCTTGAGCTGCCGGCCCGGCCCGGCGTGAGCCGAGTCGACCTTTGAATCCAACCCCGCACGCCCGCGATTTTCGCGGGCGTGCGGCATTTGTGGCCGGCCGGCTTCGTGGCTTTGTGTTCGTGGCTTTGTGATGGCCAGTCCGCTCATTACGATGGTCGTCGAAACGAGTGTTGCCCGCTGAGATCCCAGGAGTTCTTCGAGCATGGCCCTTCCCGACCAAAAGTCGTCTGCCGCGTCCCACGGCGGGGGCATGTCTGCCTCAGGCAAGCTGACGACCACCGGCTGGCTCGTCTGTGCGATCGCGGCGATCGGCTTCGCGTTCGACATCTACGAGCTCCTCATGCTCCCGCTGATCATCAAGCCGGCGCTCGCCGCGCTTGGCGGCATGAGCCCTGAAGGGGTGCCGAACCTCGTTCCCGGTTCACCCGCCTACGCCAACTGGGCGCGGACGCTGTTCTTCGTTCCGGCGATTGCCGGCGGCATTTTCGGCCTCCTCGGCGGCTATCTCACCGACCTCCTCGGCCGCCGCTTCGTTCTCACCTTCAGCATCCTCCTCTACGCCTTCTCGGCCCTCGCGGCGGGGTTTGCCACGAGCCTGCCGATGCTGCTCGTCTGCCGCTGCCTCGTGTTCATCGGCGTGTGTGTCGAGTTTGTCGCCGCGGTGGCGTGGCTGGCGGAGCTGTTCCCCGATCATGTCCAGCGCGAGAAGGCGCTGGGGTGGACGCAGGCGTTCTCGTCGTTCGGCGGCTTGCTCGTCGGCGTGGCCAACGTTCTCGCCGCC
>CAJAYZ010000682.1 GCA_903949225.1 uncultured Planctomycetaceae bacterium | reverse complement strand
GCTTGGCTGGACCGCGCTTGCGGTGCTCCTGCTCGTGGCCTCGAGCGGGCCTGCGGAAGCCCAGCGCCCCAGTCGGCGGTGGCGCAGTGCCCCCCCCGCGCCGCGGGTTCAAACGGCGCCCCGCGCACCCCAGCCGTCGGCAGCCGCAGCCGCTCCGCGGAGCGGGAGCCAGCAGGCGGGGACGCAGCCGTCGGCGCCGAAGCAGCCTGCCGCCGGCGGCAAGAAAGCGACACAAGAGGGAAAGAACACGCCCGCGCCGGACAAGCAGCCGGGGAAGGAGACCCCGCAGACCACCGCGAACCCTGAAGCGGCGCCGCCACCGTCCACCGGGGATTCCGAAAAGCTCGTGTGGGATGGGCCAGCGCCGTTCAGCGAGGCGTGGCGGGCCGATCATCCCGGCGCTTGGCGGCCGGAGGAAGGAGCCGGGGAGATCGTGCTCGCCGGAGGCGCCCGCGTGCCGACGCGGGTCGACAGCGGCGCTGTCGATGTGGCGCACTGGACGGCGAGGGATCGCCAGACCGATGCCACCGCGCCGCGGTCGGTGCTCCAGGCATCGGCTGAGCAGGCATCGGCCGAGGTGGCCTTGCCCGACGGAGCGATTCCGCCATCCGATCTGATCGTCTTTCCCGGGGCCGAAGGGGGAGTGCCGGCGGCAGCCATCCCTGCGGCAAGTCCCAACACCCTCGCCGGGGACACGGCCGCCGATGGAACGGTCAGTGTCTTGGTGCGGGATGGGGTGGGGCCGTCGTCAACCGCCAAACCAACCGCCGGTGCATCGGCCACCGTCTCACTCGCCCACGAGGACTCTTCGTCACCTTGGCTTCCCCTGGGGACCTTCGCCGCGGTCCCAGCCGGCAGCGACCGCGCTTTGGCGCCGCATCTCTTCCTCGAACTCGCGCTCCACCGCGACGGCACCGTGCGGGGCAATTATTTCGACGCCGTCTCCGATTCCGTCCATCCGGTGACGGGCCGATTCAACCGCGAAACCGGGTTGCTCTCCTGGCAGATCGGAAGTGGCGGGGCGGAGTTCGAGACCACGGCCGAGGGATTGGCCGGGGGGCGTGGGGAAGCCACCGTCCGCCGCGGGACAACGGAACGGCCGTGGGTGCTCATCGGCCTCCCCTGAATGTGGGTGGGGAAATTCATCCCTGACCTTTTTTCAGAGCCTGTTCACCAGCAGCATCGATCGGCGGCAAGTGTCAGCCGTCGGCGATCGCATCGAAGAGGTCGGGAAGGAGGCCGCCCGGGAGTGCCGACACGGCTTCCGCTGTGGCGGCCGGGGCGAAGATCCGCACCCGCTTGACGAGATCGTCGAACTGCTCGCGGGCAAGACTGCGAACCACGGGGGAGAGTTCTGCGAGTGATCGCCAATGGTCGGCCCCGGGGCCGGCCCGGTTGCCGCCGTCTCTGGGCCGCTGCCGGACCTGCAGGTTGAACTCCACCTCGCGCTCGGCGGGGGGGGCATCGATGAGGAGCGTCTCTGGAGAGACGGCCACTCCCAGCCGCCGTGACAACCGCTCGGCCAGCCGGGCCGAGATCTGCGTCGTGGCGGGGTACGAAGAGCCGGCGAGGGCGCGGTGGATT